>NZ_JBSXOI010000054.1:0-70493 GCF_056859395.1 Marinobacter sp. L-80 | reverse complement strand
GAGCACCAACACCGCTATCAGAGACCAGAGCCAGGATTGGGATTTCACCAAACACTCCTTATGACATTACTGTTCAGGTTGGAGCCGGGATCAGGGCCACTGCCTCTCACTCCAGCCAATGAGATCGCCCACTCTAGCACTCGGCAGCCGCCGCGAGCAAGGTCGTTGCCGGATCTTAAGCGGCTCATTCAGGTCGCCCTCGAAGATGGCCGTCAGGGCATCGTCAAAGACGCAAAATGGATTGGTAGCTTGCCACCTCCACCTCAAACCGGGTGTTCTGACGCAAGTGATCCTTCATGGCCTCCAGCGCATCAGGGTCTCCATGAATCAAGTTGATCGGCGTTTCGGGGGCTAAGTCACTTTGAGCCAGCCACTGTTCGATCTCTGTGAAATCTCCATGTCCGGAAAGCCCACTCAACACTTCCAATCTGGCTTTGACAGGAAACCAGTCACCGTGGATCTTGATCCTTTCCGCTCCGCCAATCATCTTGGCCCCTCGTGTTCCCCCGGCCTGATAGCCGGCGAAAATAACAGTTGTGCGGTGCTGGCCCAGGAGGCGCTTGAAATGATGAAGTATGCGTCCACCTGTTGCCATGCCACTGCCGGCAATAATTACGTGGGGGTATGCCTGGCCAGCCAGCGCCTTGGAGTCCTGAACACTGCGACTGTAATGAACGGTGCTACACATTTCGTGGCACTCGGAACTGCTCAATCGGTGCTGATCCTCGTAGCGGCAGTAAATCTCGGAAACATCGATTGCCATGGGACTATCGAGGTAAATTGGAAGCACTGGAATTCGCCCCGCCTTCATCAGGGTAGTGAACATATGCTGTAAAACCTGCGCCCTGCCCACAGCAAAGGCCGGAATCAATATATTGCCCCCTTTGTCGACGGTTTCATTAACGATGTCTGCCAACTGCGACAACGGGTCCGCATCGTCGTGGCGACGATTGCCATACGTTGACTCCAGCATCAGCATGTCCAGAGCTGGCAGAGGCGCAGGTGGCCTCATGAAAATATCGTTGAGGCGCCCAACATCGCCGGAAAAACCGATGCGTTTACCTTCCGTCTCAATAATGATGCAGGCAGCACCGAGAATGTGCCCAACCGGCCGAAGATGGAAGCGTATATCACCGAGCTGGACTTCTTCGTAAAAGTCTACCGGCTGAAACAACTCCATACAGGCGTCCGCATCATCCTGGTCATACAGAGGCTCCGGAGTTTCATGTTTACTCAGTTTATGGCGGCCGAGGTAATGCGCCTCCTCTTCCTGGAGATGGCCGCTATCAGCCAGCAGTATTTCACTCAAATCACGGGTAGCGTGGTGGGTATAAACCGCCCCTCGAAACCCCTGCTTGTACAACACAGGTATATAGCCCGAGTGATCCAGGTGGGCGTGGGTCAGAAGCACTGCGTCCAGTGATTCTATATCCAGCGGCAATGGCTGCCGGTTGCGCTTTCTCAGCCACTTGTAACCCTGGAACAAACCACAATCAACCAGAACCCGCGTCTCCCCCGCTTCAATCAGGAACTTGGATCCGGTAACCGTCTCTGCGCCACCAAGGAATGTAATATTCATCGACTCTTACTCCTGTCCTGATTGAGAAAATGCCTGATCGGTGGCGCCAGCAACTCACTGACATCAATACCGTTGGTACTGTGTGGAATGGTGTTGGTGGTCACCAGAGACTGTAAACCCGCAGCCAAAAGATACTGATCCGAAGCCTCGGCAAAGATGCCGTGCACCGCAGCACAGAGAATAGCCTCCATACCCTGCTCCTCGAGGCTGTCAAGCAGGCGGACCAATGTCGGATTCTCGATGGTCATCAAATGGGCTAACTCCCGCTGGGTCAATCCTCCACCACCACGCTGCAGGCAGACCATGGTGAACCATCGAGCCTGGGTAACCCCAAGGTCTTTCAAGCGCTCATCCAGTAAACTTGCGCCAGCGCCTTGCCACCCGAGCACTGGTGAAAGGAAACTGATCTCGAGGGATTTGTGGGTCCATATCGCTGTCCTGCTATTGCTGACTCAGTAACAGTAAATCGTAAGCTAATCATTGAGGCCAACATAAGTCACACATTGATCTGGGATCAGGCTTGCGCCAGATCAATATGCAACATCACGCGGATTCCGAGGCCAGCTAAGGAACTTCTCCTTCCAGTGAGACAGGTAACTCCTCACTTTTTCAGAGACAGGAGGCCTTCAGCGTATTGTCGCCCTGGTAGACACCCTTGCACCGTGACCGGCAACCGGCTTAAAAAAGCTGGCGCCGAGCGCTCCACAACGCTGTAGCATCTTCACTCGAAACCAGCCCGGTCTTCGGCACGACGTCTTCCAGGCAATCCGCATCCGCTAAGGTCAGTCCCCAGTCGGGTAGAGTATGCGGGGTCGACAACAAGGCCAAGTTCCGCTTATCGGCCAGAATGGCATGTACTCGGGAGGTTGGGTGACCAAAAAATCAGTAGTTCAATAGGTTGAGAGTGTTTTTGCGCTATTTTTCGCGTTTGTCTGCCAGCCCTCATATAGAGATACATCTGTACGGCAAAGACGAGGTAGATGGATAAGAACGGCAGAAAAAACCACAACGGCTCGTTGAGATAGTGCTGCATCAAGCGCCAGACTATCATGTTTTCCAGCGCCATACCCATGGGATAAAGCACGATGAAGCCGCTGTAGCGTGCCCAGGCCAGCAAAGGGTTCGCTTTCTCAAGGTAATACAGATACCTCAAGGTATCCGCGCCGACCCAGGCCACGCCCAAAATCACAATCATCCACTGTGGGCCGAGAGGCAGGAATAAAAATAAGAGAACAGATACTGCGATCCGCGCACCGACCTGGATGAGGCTTGGGACAAACGTTGACCCGGTGTTGCCTCTGGCAGCCGACCACACCTCAATCACAGCCAACCCTTGCGACAGGCCGATCGCGGTCACCAAAGCGGAAACGTTAACCGTGCCGGTGACTGATAAGATCAAAACCAGCGAGATCAGTCCCTGCAAACAGAGCTGAACGATGTTGTAGCAATTCATTGCGCTTGGCTGCATGAGATAACCCAGGAACCCTTCCCTCTAATCCAACATAAGATATTCGGCTACCGCCTGGTGTATACATCACCTGTCGGACAGTTGCTGATCCAAATGCACTTGTCCGCAAACTCTGGAACGATGGAGGAGACCAGCGCATTGTCGTCCAGCTTTCCTTCAGCCACGAGTATATCGGTAAGCAGGCCCGTCATCGACTTGGTCATAGACATAGCTCCGTGATTGCCGGCCTCGTCGAGGTATTGACGGGTGCAGACTCGCAGTAAACGATACTGCGCCCAATACGTTTTTACAAAACGACGGCGCGAGACACATCAGCCAATCCTGGAATCAACTCGTATGAACTAGACTCGGGATATGGAATGGGTCCCTCAGTTCATTCACAAAACAGCGAGAACAAAAAATGAAATTCCAGAAAACTTCGCGCAATTGGCTTGCCCTGGCTCTCTCTCTGGGTCTTTCTGCCACCGCTTTTACGGCGCACGCCCACGAAGGCCCGGCTCCGTCTTCATCGGGCCCTGACACTAGCCAACCGAATGGAGGCACCGCGCAGGGAATGCAGCACCACTACTCTCATAAAAATGGTTATCAAGGACACCATGGCAACAGCGCTCACTCGCGCCATCATGGCATGCACAATCAAGGTGGGATGCATCATGGTATGAACGGCTATCAGGGCACGCCTCGTGGCCCTTTGATGGAGCTTGATCTTGACGATGGCCAACTTGAAGAGATTGCTGGGATTGAAAAGGAGCTGCGATCAGATCTTCAGGAACTGAAGGTCCAAAGGTACGAGGAATCGCTCAAGTTACAGGAGCTTTACGCCGAAGATGAGCTCGATGCGGGCGATATCAATGATCAACAGCAAAAGGTTTTCGACGTCATCAAGGAAATAACGGAATTACAGGTTGAAGCCCAACAGGACATTCGCGACCTGTTGACCTCCGAGCAGAGAACTCAGCTTCAGCGTTCAGGTGGCTGGCTCATGTTGAATTGATCTCACTTTTTCAAGCAGAACACTCAGATAATCAACCCGGGGCAGCGTCGCGGGTTGAGAAGTTTCTAACGTCGTCTACGGGTATTTGCATACGTGCAGTAATGGTTTCTGCATACGTCCGTGAAAGCCTCTTTCAAGTACACTAATCATTAGCTTGAACACAATGCATCGACAAACGATGTTTGCCCGCTGCAACTGATCGATGGGAGAAGCCTCTGCAAAACGGAAGCAGGATCCATCGAAAAACCATTGGAGGTTTTCAAACTTATGAACGTCATCCCTGTGATCACCCTATTTGGCGGCTTGGCTGCATTTTTCGCTCTGGCCGTAACACTGAGATACGCCGCCTGCAAAACTCAGGTGGTTGATAAGCAGAACGACAACCAACTCGCTGGCTCATAAAAGCTAGCCACCCGGATTACTGGCAAGCTCTTTAAGCGCTCTCATCGCCTCATCAATGCGATCGCTAGGCACAAACATGTGATCGTGATAGAACCCTGCTATCACGTTAGTGGTAATGCCCCGTTCAGCCAATAGGCTTGTGACGACAGATGTGAGCCCGAGAGCTTCAAGGCTGGAGTGGCCCTCCAGAGTGATGCGACGGAATACTCTGTAGTAGTCCAGGCCTTCGGTCTTGGCCTCATCTAGAGGAATGACCAGGGTAAGGCCTTCCAGTTCGGCAATGCTGACAATGGGCTTGAGGTGTTCCAGTTCACCGTACTTTGCCTTTGGCACCGTGCAGTAGACATAAGTTGTCGAATCCAGTGTTGGCGAGAGCTGCTTGATCAATTCCTGAAGAAATTCGCTTCGCATCATGTTTACTATCCTTTATCGAAAGGTCATGGTCATAACAAAAACTTAGCACTTTCTGCAGGCTACCAAAGCAGAATACTCGTTTTTCCTCCCCATTAACTTTTTCAGGGCACCGTTAAGCTTGGCGGCATGCTGATTCAGGGCAATATCGTCAAATACGGTTGGAAAGCCGGCGCTCCGATGATTCAGACGCTCACTGGAGCGCTTTTTCCACGGCCTCCAGAAAGCCAATCATATCCACCACCTGTTCCGAATCCGGATCAACGGTTTTGCCCTTCAGATCGGCAGTAACAATGCCCCGGTCGACTGTATCGGTTAACGCGGCCTTCAATTCAACGGCGTATTGGCTCAGGGGCTCGTTACCCTCTCTTTCACCAAGGGTCTCCAGGGCGTTGGCCAGCGCGAAGATCAACGCCGACGGATTGAAATGGGCCACTTTCCCGTCGCTCTCCAGATACTTCAGGTACAGATCATGGGCGGTGCCGTGGGGCGCCTCGAACAGCATGGTGCCGTCTTTGCTCTCGATGATTGAACTGGCCGTCGCCAGGCTTCCCCCGAGAGCGGCGGAAATGTCCGAGAAGATATCGCCGTCGAGGTTCTGGGAGGGATAAAGCGCATTTCTCGGTGGATCCGTGATCATCTTTTTAAGCTGGCTGGACGGCCGCATGATCATGAACGAGGGCGGCGGTGTATGCTCGCTGGCCAGTTCCCTGCGCACTTCGGTAATGACCTCGCTGTAGACTTCGTCGTACTCCATGTACTCGCGCTTGAGACCAAAATACACCTCTTTGTCCTTGCGGGAGGCATCCCGGAAGACTTGCAGAACCCAGTCCTTGATGGCTTCCCGGTCATTGGACATGAGCAGCATCGGGTCGCCTTTCCTGACCCGGCGGGCATGCTTCTCGTCACCGTCGACGATCACCTTGAGAATGCCATCCTCCTTGGCCGCCATGTTGAAGCTACCATACTGGTCGCCGCCCCCAGCGCTCATCCGTGAGATGGACACATGAGCCCCGCGGCCTGGAATGCCGAATTCCTTGAGTTGGTTCACCAGCTTGAGCAGCTTTCGCCCGGTGGTATTATCCGGCACACCCCAGAGCGCACGCTCCGGCGGATTGGAAACAATGCGGGCTGCCTGGGCATCAATCAGTTCGTAGTAGTAATTCAGCCCCAGGTCTTCAATCTGCTTCTTGTAGTCACTGTGATAGATGTCCTCGATCACCGAGCGCATGGCCCCATCGTAGCCGGGGATCACCGTATCCTTGAGGCCGAGGTATACGTCTCGTTTTTCTGCGATTGCACGCTGGAAAAAGCGATGCGCCCAGGCTTTCACATCCTCGATGTCATTCGTCGCAAGCAGCCACGGATCGCCTTTGCGAATCTCTCGCCGATGAAGCTCTACCGGGTCGCCGCTGCTGCCCACAAACATCAGCTTGACCACGCCGGTTGCCAGGGAAAGCTGGTTAAAGCTGTCCTTGATGCCGCCGAATTCCATGGTATCCACCTCAATGTCACGCCCGACCCACTGGGGGCGGCGGATGTTGAGGTTGCGGAACTGGATATCCTCGCGGGTAATATTGCCACTGATGCCCTTGCGGATCGCACCATTGGGGGACTTGGTCGCCAGCGGGTGCAGATTTTCGCCATCCACATCCGGGTGTTTCCTGAGCAAGTCCTCCAACTGCTGGCGGTTTACCGTCATGCCAGCGTTCTTTACACCCACTCCGTGGCGTTGGAGCGAATCGATGGCATCAATAACCACCTGGCCATTGGTCAGCAGCCGGTTTTCCGCAGACAGATCGATTTCCTCAAGCTGAATATCAAGCCGTGAGCTCACAAACTTCTTGAGAATGTGTTCAAACGCAACCTGAGCCATCTCGTCGCCGTGAAGGATTACAAGGGGCGAGGTCACACTGATTCTACTGTCCATGAAAATCTCCCTGCTGTTTGTTGGCCTGGTCAGTCCTGCTGCGATGCCGACTGCTTGATCCCTAGCCGTTCATTGACGGCATCCCGGATCTCCCGGTAACGCTCGGGATTTTTCGCCAGGAAATCCAGATTGTCCTCGGGGAATATCTCTTTTTTCTTTTTGCCGGCTTCCTCACTGGTAAAAATAGACGGCAAAAGCTGTTCAAGGCAACGTAGCATGACTTCCGGCGATACCGACGCACCAGGCGATGCACCCAGGAGCGTGCCGTAGGTCTTGTCTTTCGAGACGAGGATCTCTGTACCCATTTGCAGATCTCCATCGCGGATGATCTGAACCCGCTGCCCGGCCTCAACCGCTTTCCAGTTGAACTTCTTGCTCATGCCCGGTGCGAAACTGTCCAGCTCCTCGAACATGCTCTTTTCACCCTTGAAGGTCTCTGAAACCAGATATTTGACCAACGGGAAGTGCTCAATGGCGACATTCAGCAAGCTCGGGATATCGTGGAGGCGCATGGATCGGAGGTAGTCCAGGAACCCCCGGCCCCTCTCCAGCACCGGTTTAAACGAGGCAAAAGGACCAAACAGAAGATAATACCTATCATCCGAAACCCGCAGGTCCAGATGGGGAACGGACATCGGAGGCGCACCCACTTTCGCCTTTCCGTAAGTTTTCGCTCTGTACTGCTCGGCCTGTTCGGCGGTGATCTCGGCCTGCAGGAACCGTCCGCCGACGGGAAAACCGGTGAAGCGGCGCGCGAAAGGCAAGTGACTCTTTTTCAGGATCGGGAAGGCACCGCCGCCGGCACCGACGAAAAGAACGTCGGCCTTGTAGCGGCGATCAACGCCCCTGCTCTGGGTTTCCACAAGCCAGCTTCCGGCGGGGCTGCGATGCACTCGCTTGACGTGCGTCCCGTATTCAATTTTCACCCCAAGATCGTCAACAGCATGCTTGGCCATTTGCTCTGTGAGGGCGCCAAAGTTGACGTCCGTGCCCGTCTCGATAACGGTCGCCGCCATTTTCTCGTGTCTGGGCCGCTCCTCCATGGTGTATGGAATCCAGCTCTTGATCTCGTCGAAATCCTCGGAGTAACGCATCTGTTCGAAGAAATGGTGGGACGACATCTCATTGAACCGGAGCTTCAGTTCCTGAATAGACGGCTCGGAGACGATGGTGCAGTGCTTGGTCTGGTTGATAAACGATTTGGGGTCTTTGATGGCCCCTTTCTGGATCAGGTACGCCCAGAACTGCTTGGCCACATTGAACTGAGCGTGAATCTTCACCGCCTTTTCGACTGAAATAACCTCTTCGTCCACCGGCGTATAGTTCAGCTCACAATTCGCCTCGTGCCCGGTTCCGGCGTTATTGAACACCCAGGAGTTGCCTGCCCCGGGGCCGTCCAGTCTTTCGAGAATGGTGATATCCAGTTCCGGTGCCAGTTCTTTCGCGAGGGTCGCGAAAGTTGTGCCCATGATCCCTGCGCCAATGATGATTACGTTCATTAAAACCTACCCACGTGAGTCGAATGTCTGAACAAGGTTGGAAAAGTGTGTGTATTGACGGTAGCACGCTTCGGCAGACACGGAAAACGCGTGCCGAGCGTTCATTAACAAAGGAAATTTCTGAACAGAAGGGTCTACCCCTGTTTCGCAGTTTACGTTAAGGTAAACATGAACTGGCGGGAATCACACCAGATTTCGCCAGGCTGTCTACAATGACATTAACTACACTCCCACAAGGAGTGTTTGTTCCTCAGGCCACTACCCCAGGAAGAGGATTATGACAACAACAAAGTCCAAAGTTGTGTATTCCCCAGTGTTTACCGACGGTGCGGAGTTCCGGATTCCCACCTTCAAGCTCCTGAAACAGGACGGCAAGCTCTACAAGAGCGCCAAAGCTCCTGATCTCGACAAAGACAAGGCCCTCCGTATATACCGGGCCATGGTCACTACCCGAATTCTTGACGAGCGAATGCTTGCTGCCCAACGGCAGGGCCGCTTGAGCTTTTACATGCAGTGCACGGGCGAAGAAGCTGCCGTGATCGGCAGTGCCGCAGCACTGGATGATGGCGACATGATCATGGCGCAGTACCGGGAGCAAGGTGCCCTGGCCTACCGCGGCTTTACCATTGATGAATTCATGAACCAGTTGTTCGGCAACGAGATGGACTATGGCAAGGGCCGCCAGATGCCGGTCCACTATGGCTCGAAGAAGCTGAACTACATGACCATTTCCTCGCCGCTGGCCACCCAGATTCCCCAGGCCGCAGGCTATGCCTATGGTCAGAAACTGCGAGGCGAAGGCCTCTGCACGGTTACCTATTTTGGTGAAGGCGCCGCCTCCGAAGGCGACTTTCATGCTGCCCTGAACATGGCTGCGGTTCATCGGGTACCGGTGATCTTCCTGTGCCGCAACAACGGGTATGCCATTTCTACGCCGGCCGCCGAACAGTTTGCTGCCGACGGCGTTGCACCCCGGGCCTACGGCTACAAGATGGACGTGATCCGGGTGGATGGGAACGACATTCTTGCGATGTATCAGGCCACGCAGGAGGCCCGAAAGCTCGCCGTGGAACACAACCGCCCCGTATTGATTGAGGCCATGAGTTATCGCCTGGCTGCCCACTCCTCCTCCGACGATCCATCCGGCTACCGGAGCAAGGATGAAGAAGCCGTGTGGCGCGAGAAAGATCCGATTCTGCGTATGCGCCTCTGGCTGGAAAGCAAGAAATGGTGGAGCGAGGACGACGAAAAGCAGCTCCAGGAAAACATGCGCCGGGAAGTGCTCGAAACCATGAAGCGAGCCCAGAAACGGCCACCACCGCCGCTTGAATCATTGGTGAGCGATGTCTACGACGAGGTGCCACCTGCCCTGGCTGAGCAGTTCGACAAACTAAAGGCGCATATCCGCCGGTACCCGGACGAATACCCGAAGAGTGCCGAACACGCCAAGGGAGGGGCCTGAGATGACCAAGATGAATATGCTCCAGGCCATCAACAATGCCCTCGACACCGCAATGGCGGAAAACGAGCGAGTGCTGTGTTTCGGTGAGGATGTCGGCGTCTTTGGCGGTGTTTTCCGTGCCACCAGCAACCTGCAACAGAAATACGGCAAGGCCCGCTGCTTCAACACGCCTCTAGTAGAGCAAGGCATCATCGGGTTTGCCAACGGCCTTGCGGCCCAAGGGTCGGTGCCGGTGGCCGAGATCCAGTTTGCCGACTATATCTTCCCGGCATTCGATCAGATCGTGAACGAATCCGCCAAGTTCCGCTATCGTTCAGGCAACCTGTTCGACGTGGGTGGGCTGACCATTCGCGCGCCTTACGGCGGCGGCATTGCCGGCGGCCTGTATCACTCACAATCACCGGAAGCCTACTTTGCCCACACCCCGGGTTTGAAAATCGTGGTGCCGCGCAACCCGCATCAGGCCAAAGGGCTGTTGCTCGCAGCTATCCACGATCCCAACCCTACCCTGTTCTTCGAGCCCAAGCGCCTGTACCGGGCCTCGGTGGGTGAGGTGCCAGATGAAGACTACCGCCTGCCTCTGGGCGAGGCCGAAGTCACCAAGGAAGGCACGGATGTAACGATTCTGGGCTGGGGCGCCCAGATGGAAGTGATTGATCAGGCCGTGGAACGGGCCGAGAAAGATGGCATTTCCTGTGAGGTCATCGACCTCAGGACCATTTTGCCCTGGGATGTGGAAACCGTCGCCAACTCCGTGTTCAAGACCGGAAGGCTGGTGGTCACCCACGAAGCTCCCCTGACCGGCGGATTCGCCGGTGAAATCGCCGCCACGATTCAGGAGCGCTGTTTCCTGTATCTGGAGTCTCCGATCGCACGGGTAACCGGGATGGACACCCCCTTCCCGCTGGTGCTGGAAAAAGAGCACCTGCCCAACCATCTGAAGGTCTATGAGGCCATCAGGGCGAGCGTTGAATTCTAGGCTGATATCAGGACAGGAGAGTGACTATGAGTGATTTTATACTGCCCGATATCGGCGAAGGTATCGTGGAATGTGAACTGGTCAAATGGCTGGTTAGCGAAGGCGATGTGATTGAAGAAGATCAACCGGTCGCCGAGGTAATGACGGACAAGGCCCTGGTGGAGATTCCGGCACCCTACAGAGGCCGCGTGACACGCCTCTACTACAAGGAAGGCGACATCGCCAAAGTCCATGCCCCGCTGTTCGAGCTGGTGGATGAAAGCGAAAGCAGTGGCCAGGCGTCAGCGGCCAGTTCTCCGGAACCTGCCGAAGCAAAGCCGGCTCCCGAGGCGGAAAAAAAGCCGGCCTCCGGCGCCGAATCGGAAGATAACGCCACCGAAGACTTTATCCTGCCGGATATCGGCGAGGGTATCGTTGAGTGCGAGGTGGTGGAATGGCGCGTTGCCGAAGGTGACGAAATCGAGGAAGACCAGCCTGTTGTGGATGTTATGACCGACAAGGCCATGGTCGAGATTACCGCCCCTAAAGCCGGGCGCGTCACCAAGCTTTATCACCAGCAGCAGGCCATGGCCAAGGTTCATGCCCCGCTGTTTGCGTTCATTTCCCGGGATCGTGAAGAGCCGGAGGAAGCTAGAATCAAACCGGAGCCCGCGGCTCAACTCTCAACCGCGACAGCCTCGCCTGTCGCTGCGGCCAGCCGACAGCGTATTCCGGCCAGCCCTGCCGTTCGCCGCCTCGTACGGGAGCATGAACTCAACCTCTCGGATATTCAGGGATCCGGCAAAGATGGCCGTGTGCTGAAAGCCGATGTATTGGCTCATATCGAGGAAGGCCCGAAACAGGCCCACGTCCAGGCACAGAACCAGGCTCCCGCCGACGATGCGCAAACGGCCACCACCAGCAGTGCCCGCAGGGCGCCTGCCGCCGAACAGGAAGCACGAGTCGAACCCATCCGCGGAATAAAAGCTGCGATGGCGAAAAGCATGGTCAAATCGGCCACCACCATTCCTCACTTTATCTACAGCGAGGATATTGATGTCACCGATTTGCTCAAGCTGCGGGAACAACTGAAACCGGAGGCAGAAGCGCGGGGCTCAAGGCTGACGCTCATGCCCTTCTTCATGAAGGCCATGGCCCTGGCAGTTCAGGAATTCCCGGTACTTAACAGCCAGCTCAACGATGACGTCACGGAGATTCACTACCTGCCCCAGTGCAATATCGGTATGGCGGTGGATGGAAAAGCCGGCCTGACGGTGCCGAACATCAAAGGCGTGGAAAGCCTCTCGTTGTTGGGCATTGCCGACGAGGTTGTGCGCCTGACCGAAGCAGCCCGATCCGGCCGCGTCAGCCAGGAAGACCTCAAGGGCGGCACCATTACCATCTCCAACATTGGCGCATTGGGCGGAACTTACACCGCGCCCATTATCAACGCGCCGGAAGTGGCCATCGTTGCCCTTGGGCGCACACAGAAACTGCCCCGGTTTGACGCCAACGGCCAGGTGGTGGAGCGCGCCATCATGACCGTGAGCTGGGCCGGCGACCATCGCATTATCGACGGCGGCACCATCGCCCGGTTCTGCAACCGCTGGAAGGGCTACCTCGAATCGCCCCAAACCATGCTCCTGCATATGGGCTGACGTTTCATCATGGCGCAGAAGACGCAACTGCAGCAGTTCTACATACCCGAAGAGCAGTCGATCTACCTGCTCAGCCATGATGATGCCAAAAAGCTCAAAGACTGGGTGGCGCTCTGCGCCGCCCAGCTCCGCCAACTCGGCTACCAGAACATAGAGCTGATTGGCAAGGGTGCTTACGGCTTTGTATTCTCAGGCCGCCTGCCCGGCACCGCAGCCGGGGGCCCGGAACATGTTTTCAAATTCACCCGCATCAACCTGCCTCGGCATCTTCAGGACCGGCTTGAAGATGAAGCCTACATTCTGGAGCAGGTCAGCCATCCCAGGGTGCCACGGCTGATTTCCTACCAAAGAGCCAATAACCAGCCGATTCTGGTGATGGAGCGTGCTGCCGGATTAAATCTGGAAGAGGTTTCCCTGCGTGATGGTCGTCTGAAACCACGGCTCATCATGCGCATCGCGGACCAGCTGGCCGACACCCTGCGAAACCTTCGCCGTGAAAATGGACCGGCCGGCAGGCCAATCGTTCATGGCGATATCAAACCTTCCAATCTGGTCTTCGACGCCAGCACTGAAAACATTGCCCTGATTGACTGGGGCTCTTCCGTGTTTGCTCAGTTGGACGCCAACCAGCAATTCATCACCGCCAACGTGATGGAGCTGATGTCCGACAACCTCCAGCAAACAAACGCACGGCTCGGGGATGTGTATTTTATCGGCGAGGAACAGCTCAACGGCGGGCTGTCGTCTCCCCGTTTCGATGAACAGGGAGCAGCCGGCACGCTCTATGCCCTGGCGTCAGCCCAATCCTGCCGCTTTGGCCATCGGGCCATCCCGGCCACCTCACTGGGCCTGCCCATGGAATTCGCGCGCATGCTGGATGGCATGCTGTCACCGGATCCGGAAACTCGCCGTAAGGCCGGCGATTACTATCTGACAGAGATGCCGCGTATGGCCCGCACGGTGATGATCGATCTGCCGGAAACCCCGGTCGCGGCCCAGGTACCCGTGTGGGTGCGTGCCTCTGACCAGGAAATTGACACCGTGGTTTACAGCTCGCGTAAATCCTTTCTCAGGGAGGAAGGCGCACCGGAAACCCTCAACGACGTCAATGACGTACAGCTGGACCGCTACTACAAGAATTTCATGCAGGGCATGGGCGAAACCGAAAAGGCGTTTCTGGCAGCCGTGAGCCGGCTCGGGCGCTACCCGGTGGAAGGTGGACTGGCCGTGCGCTGGGAAACCGATGGCATCTACATCGACACTTCCCTGAATCTGCACGATCCTGCCTTGAAGTCGGCGTTTGTGCAGGCCGTCAACAATATGGTTTTCCTGGCCCAGGCCATTTACCGCAAGGGGATTTTCAAAAGCTGTCTGTTCAACGCCCGCAATACCTTGCACGTTGATCGCGATGAACCAACCCACCCCTTTGTTGTATCACCCGATATGAAATTGCACTACGAGGTAAGCCCCGCGCCTGAGGTTGAAGACGAAAGCCGGGTCCACTCTTACTTCGAGGACGGCCCGGACCCGGAGGAATTCCTGGTGTTACCCGACACCATTATTCACGCCCTCGAAGAACTCAACGCTATTCACCACACTGGCATGATCATCTTCGAAGCCCTGCCCCGCCATCTTAAAATCCACAGCCACTATCGGCTACTTGATCCGGACCGGGAACAGGAGTTCCGCCGATTGTTGGACGTAATCCTGTCATCGGTGGAGCAGATTACCGGCCTGGGCGTTTCCGGGTTCATGAAGATGCCCTACAAGGACACCCGCTTCTTCCCTCACATCGAACGCCTCCCTGAGCGGTATTACCCACGCAATCCAAGGACCGAGATCGCGTAAACCTCGGCCCAGACTCGCTTTTCCATGTCCGATTTTTCGGACGCAATTGTCCGGCAAATCAAACACATTCAGCCCAGCACGCCGCCAACTGTCCAGTACACCGGACACTTCACGCTAAAAACGGGAAAGCAAACCCTCCATATCATTAAAAAACTCTTATTTTCAGTGAGTTGGCTAACTGGCACGGTTTCTGTATTCAAGCCGGTCACAATTATAAAAACTGCCTGAAGAACAAATCGTTAAGTATTCGGTTTTTCAACCTTGCTCGGACAATAATAAGGAACAACTATGCGTTTACTCTTCCTGGCTCTTTTGCTGGTCAGTCCCCTGTGTTTTGGCAAAACCGTCGTCGTCATCCAGAGTTACCACCTCGAGTACAAATGGGACGCGGACTATATCGACGCGGTCCGGTCCGTGCTCGGGCAGGATCACGACCTTCACGTGTTCGAACTCGACACCAAGCGCCTGTCGAAACCGGAATGGCCACAGAAAGTGGCTGAAATCCAGAGCAAAATTGCAAACGTTAATCCCGACGTTGCCATTCTGGGTGATGACAACGCCTTTACGTTGATGGCTGACCACCTGGTCGCCCAAAAGATTCCCGTGGTCTTTCTTGGTGTGAATGGTGGCCCCGTTCAGCACCCTACCCTTGAACACCCGCTGGTCACTGGGATCCTCGAACGCCCGTTCTTCTCCGAGAGTATCCGTCACCTGAGAAAGATACTCCGGCAGAAAGAGCGTTTCCTGGTTCTGATGGATGACTCACCTACCATGCGTAATGCGGTGAACGAATACTTTGGTGACAAGCGCCAGGCCACGATCTACGGTTCCGAACTGGACATCGTTCTGACCAACGACAGGGACACCTGGTTGGACACGGTCGTAAATGCCCACGAACGTTATGATGCTGTTGTGTTGGGCACCCACCACACCATCCGTGACAAAGATGGCGAGTACGTCATACCCTACGATCTGCTGAAGGAAGCATTTTATCGGGCTCAGCTCCCACTGTTTTCATTCTGGGATATCTTTGTTGGCGAAGAACAAAGCATCGGCGGATTCACTATCTCGGCCAAACAAGAGGGGCTCACCGCAGCCAGGCTGGCCTCGTTGATCCTCAATGGCATGAGACCCGATCAGATACCGCAGCTTAAATCCCTAAGTGGGCATTACGTGTACAGTGCGAGCGGCCTTGAACACTGGAATCTTGATCTCTCCCCCATGATTGCGAGCCAGGCCAACTTTGTCGAGTAACCGGGGCGCCGCTCAACCAGAGACGGCTGCGCCCAAATGAAACACCGGCCTTAAGGCTTCAGGTTTCAGTAGCGCTGCCGATAATCACTAAAACAACTTACTGAAGGATGACGTTTTGGCTTCCTCTGTCCTCTCATCTATAGAGCGTAAATTGGGTGTCCCAGGGAAACTGTTGATTGCGCCGGTATTCATTCTTTTGCTCTTTGCCTCGGTAACTTTTTTCAGTGTTTATGAATTCCAGGAACTAGACCGTCGAATGAACACCGTCGCCAGGGACTTGGCACCGGACACCTCTATTGGGACCGAATCGGTCATCAGCGTCTATCGGATGCGCCTGCGTGTTTTCGACTATTTCACCACTGGCGATGAAGAAACCCTTGCCCACTTCGGCGAGCTAGAAGCCGAGTTCAATGAGGTGATGGCGAGAGCGCAGGAGAACATCCAGGACCCTGGTGCGGCCAAACTGGTGGATCGGATCAAGACCACCACCGATGAATACATCAAGGCATTCCGGAACGAGCTGGTTCCGGCCAAACGCCAGGTCCTGAAAATTATCAAGGATGAGCTGGACGTATACGGTCCAAATGCCACCAAGGCATTGCGGATGGCCCTTAACGGGGTTGCCAACAGGGAACCCGAAAGCGATTTGAGGGCCGGCCTCGAGCAACTGCTAAACGATGCCATGGTCATGCAATTGACCGCCCAACGCTACCTGACCAACGGCGATGAGGATTCCCGCAAGGCTCTCGGTTGGGCCATCGAAGACCTGACCGATGCACTGGAGCTGCTGCAACCTGAAAATGGCCCGGACTTTGTGCAGGTGTACATGCAAACCGTTGTCGAAGAGCTGGCAAACTATCAGGCTGCAGTTCAGAGAATGGTGGAACAGCAGAATATCGTCGTCAGCGTCAAGGCAGACCGACTCGATGTACTCGGGCCCGAAATCGCCCGCATGGCGCGCGAGTTGGAGGCCAGTATTTTCGCGTCTCTCGAGATGGAAGCGGATGAGGCAACGGCTGCCACTGATCTTGCACTCAAATTCACGCTCATCGCATTTGTGGCTTCTGCGGTTCTCGGATTGATCGTTGCGGTATTGATGAGTCGCTTGATGGGCTCAAGCGTGAAGCGTGCGAAAACAGAAATTCTGGGCTACCTCGACGACATCGCCAACAATAACGGCGACTTGTCCACCAGGCTGACCCCGGGTCGCCCAGACGAAATCGGTGACTTCATCGACGCAGTCAACACCTTCCTGCAAACGCTCGAGGAAACGATTTCCCGAATTGTAACGGCGTCTCGCCAACTGACCGGCGAGTCCGAATCACTTTCCGGTATCACAGAGCGTACAACGGCCAATTCGGAGCAACAGCGCGACCAGATCACGCAGGTGTCTGCCGCCATGCAGGAAATGGTGTCCACCTCCGAAGAGATCGCCTCGAACACCAGCGAAACTGACGAATCGGCCCGTAAGGCCTCATCGCTTGCGGATTCCGGACAAGAAACCGTTGGCTCAGCCATCAGGGCTGTTACGAACCTGGCCAATCAGGTTGAGAAGGGGTCTAACCGGATCCAACAACTGGAGAACGAATCGGCCGAAATCGGCAATGTGCTGGCTGTCATCCAGAGCATTGCTGAGCAAACGAATCTCCTTGCGCTCAATGCCGCCATTGAGGCGGCTCGAGCCGGTGACGCCGGGCGGGGATTTGCCGTGGTTGCCGATGAAGTTCGAGGACTGGCCAAGCGCGTTCAGGAATCAACCGTCGATATCGAGCGAATTGTGTCCCAGCTCCAGAGGGGCGCGGCCGGCGCAGTAGTGGACATGAGCAAAGCCAAGCAGATGGCCGAAGAGGCCAGCGAGGAGGCAAGCAAGTCGGGCGAAGCTTTGACGGACATTCTCGCGGCGGTTAACAGCATCGTTGAAATGACCACCCAGATTGCAAGCGCGACCGAGCAGCAGAGAGCGACCGCCGCGGAGATGACCCAGAATGTGGAAATAAGCAGTGGCGCAATTGAGGAACTGGCCGGAGACATTTCACAGGTGAATCAGTCAAGCCGCTCTCTGGCGAACATGGCTGATGAATTGAATACGCTCGTGCGACGCTTCAGGGCCAGTGAATCCTGAACACACAATGGTTGCAGATGTTAACCAATTCACGAGAGCGCAGATGATTACCTGATACCTTTGGGTTTCAAGTTACACAATGTAACCGGAAACGGACTGCCCGGAGGTATCCCGCCATGACGCGCTCTCAATCACCCAGGAAGCAAGGCGCTCGCGGCCCTGTCATTGCCATGCTGACAGCGGCTGCCTGCCTCGGCACTGCTCAAGCCGCCGAACCCGAGAAAGTCATTTTCGCCGCCGAAAATGCACTTTACGGTGCCGGTCATGATATCGGACGGGCGGATGGCTGGATTGATGAGCAACTCCGAGCTGCTATACGCGCCTATCAAGCTCAAAATGGGCTGCAAACCAACGGCAACCTGGATACGGCAACACTGAAAGCGCTCGGCGTGACCAAAACATCCAGCGCACCCATCACTGCAAATTCAGTCGGCAGTCGAAAGGCGTCATTGGCACAGCTCGGTTTGTCCCTCCCCGAGCCCGCGCCCAATACCCCGACCATTGCCAGGGCTGAACCAAAGCCTTCGCCAGAACCTACCCCGGCCCCCATTCAAAAATCTTCCGAACAGGGCGAGCCAACAACTTCGCTCGATGCCGAACCTGATGAAAACCAGATAGATACTGAGGGAACTTCGAAAAAACCTGAAGTGAAGGCACAAGAAAAAGTGGCGGAAGCAGCCCCGACAACACCCGAGCCGGTAGCTTCAGAGCCCCCTGCTCCCATTTCAGCTCCAGCTCCCGCGCCGGAACCTGCGGTCGCCGAGGAAACAATACCGGAAGCCACCAAAGAACCAGACCCGGTGCTGGCCCAGCTCCCTTCAGAGCCCACCAGTGCGGGCCCTACCGAACCGAAAGCAACGGAAATGAAGAAAGCCCAGCCAATCGAAGGAGAAAACACAGCATCGAAAAATTCCGCGGTTGCCGATAATTCTCAGAGCACCGGCGGCGGGTTTTTCAGCGTCTTGTTCGATTTCTTTTTTGGCTGGCTGGTGTGAGCGTCAGCTCTGCAACCGGTCTTTAAAGACTTTCCAGTCAATCACGTTGCCGTCGGAATCGAAGTGGACGTAGCCGCGGAAACTCGGATCATCTTCCCAGGCCTTCACAAAGCCTACGGTTTCACCGGAGTCTGAGACGATCTCAAAGGCTTCGCTGCGGGCATTGGCAATGTCTTTATCAGGCTCGGTATCTGAACGCTTGAGGCTTACTGAGGAGTCTAAGGGCAAATTGCTTTGAAGGAATTCCTGGATCATCGTCAAGCTCTCCTTTCAGGGTGAACCGGTGTGGTTCTGGAGGTAGCGTAACTATAGGACGATCCGCTAGAAGAGAATACAGATTCAGATCAATTTTCTTAGATTTTTTCGAGATAAAAGGGCTTTAAGAACAATGGGATATTTCATTCTTGTGACAGTCTGTAACCTTCTGGGCTGATTATTTTTCAACCAGTTCAGAAGGTTACCGAAAGCAGAGTCGATCAGTCACGAGGATCAGAATTTCCAGAACGGAGTGCTCAGTTTCTGTTCAACCAGTTCAGGGGAAAATCCCACATCGTTCAGCAACCGACGATCCATAGTCATCACCAGATGGATAAAGTTGCGCTTCATCCGCCAGCCTTTGTAAAGCGAAGCAGCTCTTTTCATTTCATTACTCCTTGGTCAACCCCAGAATATTGGTCTCCGAAAACCGGGACCTTGTTTAATTAGGGTCCTATTCTAAGCTTGACGAGGAGCTTTCTGAATACTTGGAAACCCCTATAAACAGGGGCTCCAAGCATTATTGGGTGTCAGAATTGTGTACTTTTGATGGCAGTCTTATGACGCCTTGGCGTTTGAAAGTAACACTTGGTAAAGGTCATCTTTCAGCTGTGCGCGTTTCTGCTTCATGCGGTGGAGTTTGTCATCACCGATGGGAGAATCCCTCTTTTCCAGCCCTTCAATTTCGTGGTCGAGATGCGTGTACTCCTGAAGCTTTTCGTTGAACTTGAGATCATTGTTCTTGAGTTCCTGAATCAGTTCTCGGTACTGCGGGAATTCTACGTGAAGCTCATGGCTGGAAATGCCCATCGTATTCCTCTCCTCTTCTTTGCAGAGTGTTGATCAAAGCTGATCACCTTCAGCATAGACGAGCGTGCCAGTTTCTGGGCGTCTTTGACAAATCGCTAATTACGCACGACGTTGCATGGGTATAGCATGGTAGTACGTTATCCAGTTACGCCTCGGGACACTTGCGAATGACCTTTGCACGAATTACCGGCACCGGTTCCTACCTGCCTGAAAACATTGTTACCAACAAAGACCTCGAAAAAATGGTCGACACCACCGACCAGTGGATTCGCGAGCGCACGGGAATCGAAAGACGTCACATTGCCGTTGAAGGCCAGACCACAGTGGATCTTGCGGAGCAGGCTGCCAGGAATGCCATTGATGCCGCGGGCACCAATGCACAGGACATCGATCTGATCGTGTTTGCCACCTCCACCCCGGACAAGATTTTTCCGAGTTCCGCATGCATCCTGCAGGCGCGTCTTGGCATCCATGGCTGCCCCGCGTTCGACATACAGGCGGTATGCAGCGGATTTGTATACGCCCTCGCAACAGCCGAAAAGTTCATCAAGACCGGAAGCAGCAAGAAAGCCCTGGTTATCGGCGCTGAGGTCTTTTCCCGCATCATTAACTGGGAAGACCGCGGTACCTGTGTTCTCTTCGGAGACGGGGCCGGTGCCGTGATTCTGGAAGCCGACGAGGAAACCGGAATTCTTTCCACCCATATCCACGCCGACGGTCAATACGAAGATCTGCTCCACGTGCCTTGCGGCATCTCAGATAATTACGATCAGGTAAAGGCGGGGCGGGCCTTCGTCGAGATGAAAGGTAACGAAGTGTTCAAGGTGGCGGTCAACACCTTGGGCAAGATCGTTGATGAAACCCTGGCAGCCAACCAGATGCAGAAATCCGAGATCGACTGGCTGGTTCCGCACCAGGCCAACCTGAGAATCATCTCGGCCACGGCAAAGAAACTGAACATGTCCATGGATCAGGTTGTCGTGACGGTGAATGAGCACGGCAACACGTCCGCTGCATCTATCCCCCTCGCCCTTGATGTGGCTGTGCGAGATGGGCGGATTAAGCGCAACGAGGTGCTTCTCCTTGAGGCTTTTGGCGGCGGATTTACCTGGGGCTCTGCACTGCTCCGTTACTGATCGGCCAGCTTTCTGATCGCCACTCGTTTTGAACCAGAGGCGGGCTTCAGCTTTTGTTGAAGCCCGTTTTTCATTGTGTTTACCGCACCCTGTCAGATAGACTGTATTTTTATACAGTACCAATAACGCTCACTGCGAGGAATAACCATGGCAGTACAAGCAGTCTACTTTTCTGATAGGGACGGCCTGGATATGGCACTGAAAAATCCTGAGACGATGCTGTTCACTTCAAAAGCCGAAGCCGACGCCCGGGACAAAGTGCTCGAACTGGCGGAGGAAATTCAGGTATTCCTTGGCCGCAAGGTTGAAGGCCTGGGCGACGATCTGGCCGAACGCTGTGCCATGGCCATAGCGGAGGACAAAGACCTGTTCCAGAAAGCTCTCAAAAAGCCAGAGCTGCTGAACGCAGAACAGGAATAGCAGGACAGGGGCGGCGCCGCCGCCCTTCTCTCATGCCACGGCTACCCAGTTGCCATTGTCGTAACGCGCTACGCCCCGGCCAGACATCCGGTGCAGACTGACCCACTGGTTTTCCACCAGAGCCGCCACATCTGGCTGGCGACGCAACACAGATTCGATCCGATCTTCCGGCGCATCAATCAGAACAGTAAGACGAACCGGTTCATGGCGCCAATGAGTACCATCGTGAACCGACTGCAGCGGCAGGCCAATTCTCAACCGTGCGTTATTACCTTCGACAACGCCGACATTCCCGCCAACCACGGAGTGCAGGAGCTTGTTACCCGAGCCATACACTTCGGGAACCGTTACCGAAGCAAAGTACTGAAGGTTGATCCAGTTGGCGACGATCATTGGTGCCGCCAGCAAAGCCTCCAGAAGACCGCCATCTTCGTCCAGAGTCGGATCGTAATCGTGCAGGAATACGCGGCCGGACAGGTTGCAGCCCCGGGTCCTGCTGCGCTTCGCGAAGATGATTGCCGCGTTATTGGCCAGCCCCCACTCCGGACGAACCTCTGACCAGTCCCGGGTCCGGGTTTCCATGGCCTGCTTGAGGTTATCGTCGTCCAACCCGTTCAATTTCAGCGGCGTTGCCCGCTCTTTTCGAGCCCGGATGCCGGCTGTTTCGAATCCGGCTTCCAGATCTGCCAGGTGCTGCATGTGCGAATCCGGGATAAGATGGCGATCAGCAATCGTTACCTTGTCCGTCGCGGTGCAGTGCTCGGCAGCGACCGCCCAGGTGAAGTCCGGAATTCTGATACCTTCGTCGGCAAGCCCCGCCCTGACCTGTGGATCATTGACCAGGCTTGCTGCAAGCCGGGCGTTCACGCCGCCGCTCTGGCCGCCACATGCACCACAGTCGAGACCAGCCTGGTTCGGGTTGTTATCGGTATGACAGCCATGGCCAACAAGTACCAGCAAAGGCGCGAAACCACTGGTCAGAGACATCCCGCGGAGCATATTGGCCGCCAGCGCAACCCTCTCGGCATCAGAGAGCGGGTCGCCTCCGTGGCTATGGACCAGACGCCCCTCTACACTTTGGTCAGGGCGGGTTTTGTGGCCCTTTTTCAGAGTGTCTTTCACCAGTTTCCAGGCCCAGGCCAAACCGGTGGTCTCAACCAGCGTGAACGTCGACAAGCTGGTGTATTTCGCCTTTCTGACTGATTCACGGGCGATCTCTCTCTGATCGAGAGAGCGATTCACTGCCAGATCCTCTCGCAGGCTGCCCTTGGTATCAATCAACCGGAAAGACGCGGGCAACAGGCCCGGCAGTCGGCGGGCCGGGGCAAGCGGTCCGTGTTGCTGATGATCGATTGGCATTCCGAAAAAACCGGCGAATCCGAGCGTCTGCACGTCGGGGCACACTGCTTCAAGGTGGCGTCGCATCACTTCGGAGCGAACATCGATACAGAAAACCGCCTGGACTGCAGGAATGCCACGCCCGGAGTCTGGCAACGCCTGCTTGAGCGGCGCAGATTCAAGTGCCTGCCACAAGGTGCGCTGGTAACCAATCTCGAAGGCACGCTGCCACACCCACAGCCTGCTGCGGTCATCGTAGGCGCCCCTGCGACTCGCGCGGGCTCTCTGCCTCTGCCACTCTGCTTTCTGTGCCGTCGAGGCGAAGGCTACCCCTGCGGACTCCCAGACCAGCATGATCGCCAGAATGTCCTCACACCGATCGGATGAACGCCCCTCAAGGCCTGCCCGCCAGTCTTCTCCGCGACACCAGGAGGCCCAGCCGTTCACTCTCAACAACAGGCTATGGCACAGCGCTTCCAACTCATCTCCACGAGCGCCGATCCGATTCAGCGCCTCCTGTACTGCCTGATCCCTGCCGTCCGGAACCGTCTTGAAGAACGCACGGCCCCCTTTCAACCCGGTCGTAAAATCAAGCGCCAGATCCTGCCTGACTGATTCAAGCCAAAAACCGAACAACCCCCCATTGGCCTGGTTGCCCGAAACGGACCATCGGCTCTGGCGCTGATCGAAAAAGGCGCCGCAAACGCGAGAAACCTGGTCGCAAACGATGTCAGTCAGAACACCGGCCTCCTCGTGGGCATTCGCAACCGCAACGGTATCCAGAATGGAACCGCGCATTGGCGCAGTTATCGCCCCCTTTCGACCCAGCCAATCAAGGTACCAGGCGGTATTCCGCTCATCGCCGCGCTCCGCAATACTTGCCCTCAGATCGTCTTCCCGAATCCGGCCACCTTCCCAGGCTTCTCGATAAAACTCGGTTGGCATAAGCATACTGAAACCCGCGCGCTCGTTGAGCACCTGATCAACCCGCGGGGCCGGAAAATGTCTCAGCCCCCAGAACGGATTCACCGCTATCCACTGATCGAGAGGCCAAACAGGGGCGATCAGGTCGCAGGCCTGTTTAACCGGTTTACGCCAGTCATCGCTCAGCCACTGCAGTTCCGGTAACGGGGCGCTTACATCGCTCATGATCTCTCCTCCAGTCTGAACGGATGATGCGGAACCCTGCGGAACATGGCCGGCACCTTCAAAGCCTCCGCCGCCAGGAAGCGGGTCAACCGATCAAAGGGCAATTCCAGG
This sequence comes from Marinobacter sp. L-80, assembly GCF_056859395.1. NCBI lineage: Bacteria > Pseudomonadati > Pseudomonadota > Gammaproteobacteria > Pseudomonadales > Marinobacteraceae > Marinobacter > Marinobacter sp. L-80. Next base: position 46,694 of record NZ_JBSXOI010000054.1, on the reverse strand, counting down.
TAAAGCCCCTGAAGAAAATGAACGCCCAGAGCGCGGGTGGCCGGGAAGCGAGCACCGAATACAATCATCAAAGAGCACACGGCGAGCAGCGTTACCAGAGTGGCGCCCGTTCCCAGAGCAATGCCGGGGACAGCAAACCCTTCCTGCTCGGGAACGGCCGGGCCGATGAGAAAGTGCAACAATGAGTACAGCGGAACCAGGAGCACTGCCAGTCCCGCAAGCTTCAGCTTCACCGCTTTGGTTGCTCCGGCCGGGATGCCCATGGCGGCCGCCGATACCGCCAGCACCAGCAATGCTCCGAAAACCGGATTGTTTTCCACGATCCACGGGAACTGAACCAGGATCGCCGCCGCCAACAGGCCGGTAAGCCCGGCCCAGGAGAGCCGGTTAGCAGAGGGAGATTCGGGAAAACGCGTTGCTGCCGATACCGCCACCGTGCGACCAGAAGCCAGGAACGAATGCGCCTTGTACAGCGAATGGGCCAGTAGATGCAGCAGTGCCAGTGTGTAGGCCCCCATGCCGATTTCGAACAGCATAAAGCCCATCTGCGCACAGGTTGACCAGGCAAGAGCATGTTTGACCGAGTACTGGGTCATCATGGTGAGAACCGCAACGACCGCCGTCATGCCGCCGATCACGAGCAGAATCATGTGGCCGGCCGTAAAGCCATCGAACACCGGGAATAAACGGAGCCAGAGGAAACCGCCAAGATTGATAACCCCGGCATGGAGCAGCGCAGACACGGGCGTGGGAGCCTCCATAACGCGGATGAGCCAGCCATGAAAGGGAATCTGGGCGCACTTGAGAACCGCCGCCAGAGCCAGAACCACCGAGGCAACTGTCAGCGCTGTTGAGCCACCGGCTCGGGCGCCCTCATTCTGGATGATGTCTGGCAGGTAAAAGGTGCCGTAATGCAGGTAGAGCGCCACCACACCAAAGACCACCAGCGCATCCCCCACCCGGCTGACGATGAACTTCTGAACCGCCGCCATTCGCGCCTGGGGCCGGTCCTGATAGAGGGTGAGCAAATGATGCAGGGCCAGACTGACACCAATCCAGGCGCCTGCCAGAATCAGCAGATGGTTGGTAAACACCAATACCAGAACAGAGGCAACCGTCACCAGAAACCATGGAAGAAAACGGTCACGGCCAGGGTCCTGGCTGAGGTAGTTGTCTGCAAACCGAAGAATAACCCAGCCAATAAACGCCACCATCGTGGCCATCCAGACCGCTATCCCGTCTGGATACAGGCCGAAGCGCCCACCCAGGGTGGCTAAACGATTGCTGTCGCCTCCTGTATAGGGCTGAATCAGGAGGAGGATTCCCATCACGACCGAAACAGCCATGGAAGCCAACAATGCCCACCCGGCAAGTCGCCAACAGTGGTTCACTTTCAGTGGATTCTTCAGCCAGCCAGTCAAACCGGCAAGCAGGAAGAGACCGACCGGCAGCAGCAGCCAGAGTGCGAGGATCGAGAGCAATGAAAATTCGGCGATTGGATTCATACTTGCAAACCTCCTGATTGCAAGTACTTTGCCGATCCTCGTCACATATAAAAAATGGTTTATACTTATCAGATCATTCGTTTTTAGAGAACGAAATCACATGAAGCTGAATTACCATCACCTTTACTACTTCTGGAAGGTCGCGCGAACCGGTCACCTGACGCGGGCAGCTGACTCGCTGCATATTTCCCAGTCGGCGCTGTCGGGTCAGATACGCAAGCTGGAAGACAGCCTGGGACACGACCTCTTCATTCGCGAGGGGCGGCGCCTCAAGCTGTCTGAAGCCGGGAGAATGGCATTCTCCTACGCCGAGGAGATCTTCCGCCAGGGTGAGGAACTGACGGCATTGTTCGCCTCCGGCGCTCAACCAAACCGCGAGATACTCCGGATCGGGGCGGTGGCCACCCTCTCCCGTAACTTCCAGGAAGGCTTTCTTCAGCCGCTGCTGAACCGCGAAGACCTTGAGTTGAGCCTGCAAAGTAGCCACATGGATGAGCTGCTAAGACGGCTCTCGGCGCATCGACTGGACTTGATCCTCGCAAACCAGGCGGTACAGGGAGATGAACAGAATCCCTGGCGGTCACGGCTGATTGCCAAGCAGCCGGTCAGCATCATCGGGCCGCGGGGAATAGACGTTCAGGGCGATTTTGTCGACGTACTGCGTGGCCGGAGCCTGATTGTGCCGGGCCCGGACAACAACATACGCCAGGCCTTCGACCAGTTGTGCGAGTATCACAGGCTGCGTCCCAACATCGCCGCCGAGGTGGATGATATGGCGATGATGCGACTTCTCACCCGGGATACCGGTCATTTCGCCATCATGCCTCCGGTGGTCGTGCGCGACGAAATGAAGAGCGGAACCCTTGCAGACTACGGCGCCCTGCCAGGCGTCTTCGAGGAGTTCTACGCCATCAGTATCCGGCGCCAGTTCGAGACGCCGGCACTCAGGGAACTGCTATCCCAGACTCAGGACAATTACCTGACCCGGACGCCGATTGGTCATTCTGACTAGCCCGAGTGGCGAAAAATGTCATCCATAAGGCTGACTTACATCCGTATACTGAAGCGGAAAGACCACAATAATAACGCCGGACATATGATCATGAGCCAAGCCAGCCTGCGAGAACACCCGTCCATTCTGATTATCGGTAGCGGTTTTGGTGGTCTGGGCATGGCCATCAAACTGAAACTGGCCGGATTCAATAACCTGACCCTGCTGGAAAAAGCCGACCGGGTTGGAGGTACCTGGCGTGATAATACCTACCCCGGTGCCGCCTGCGATGTGCAATCCCACTTTTATTCATACTCCTTCGAACCCAAGCACAACTGGTCGCGGAAATTCGGATTGCAGCCCGAAATACTCGGGTATATGGAGCACTGCGTTCAGAAATATCGCCTGGGCAGTCACATCCGGTTTAACTCCGAGGTGCAGGAAGCCGCGTTTGACGACGAAACAAATCAATGGTCGGTGACTCTCGCAAACGGTGAGCAGCTGACCGCCAACGTACTCATCACCGCCACCGGACAGCTCAATCAACCTGCCTGGCCAAACCTGAAGGGCCTGGACCTTTTCCAGGGCAAGATGTTCCATTCAGCCCGCTGGGATCATGATTACGACCTCTCCGATAAACGAGTGGCGGTCATTGGAACTGGCGCGAGTGCCATTCAGTTTGTTCCGGAGATTGCATCGAAGGTAAAGCAGTTGGACCTGTTTCAGCGCTCGGCGGCCTGGGTCCTGCCCAAGCCGGATCGGCCTTTCAAGCGCTGGGAGCAGACGCTGTTCCAGAAAGTGCCGGCCTGGGATCGCCTTTATCGATACCTCATTTATTGGAAAAACGAGAGTCGCGCCCTCGCTTTCACCAAATTCAGTGGCCTTCTCGAGTATTACGCGAACATGGCAAAGCGGGAGGCCAGAAAACAGGTCACAGATCCCGCCAAGCTGAAAAAGATCATTCCAGACTACAAGATCGGCTGCAAACGGATTCTGATTTCCAACGACTGGTATCCGGCCATCAACCGGCCGAACGTGAATCTTATTACCGACCCTATTGACCACATTGACGAGTCCGGCGTCATTACGCACGAAGGACACCACCATGAAGTGGACGCAATTATCTGCGGCACTGGTTTTCGGGCCTCGGAGTTCCTGTCACCCATCCGGATAACAGGCCGGGGCGGAAAGACCCTGAACGAGGCCTGGCAGAACGGCGCTGTGGCGTTCAAAGGCATCACCGTCAGTGGCTTTCCCAACATGTTCATGCTCTATGGGCCCAACACCAACCTGGCCCACAACTCGATTCTGTACATGCTTGAGTCCCAGTTTCGCTACGTTCTGGAATGTCTGGAGGCGCTCGAAAAGTACCCTCACTCCGCCATGGACGTCCGGCAAGACCGGCAGGACCGTTTCACCCATGTGGTTCAACAGGGCCTGGAAGACACGGTCTGGAGCTCCGGCTGCACCTCCTGGTACCTCGATGAGCATGGGCGCAATACCATCAACTGGCCGGGATTCACCTTCACCTACCGGTTCGCGACCCGCCGGGTAGACACCGCTGATTACCAATTTCTTTACCCCGGCCAGACCGCGGGGTAATCGGGTGAAAGCCTTTGCCCTTGAACCTCGGCCATATTCATAGGATGATTGGGTTATAGGTTAGAAGGATGACATACACATGCTGGAACGTATTCGCAAAGGCTCGCTGGTCGAGACTGCTATCGAAAGTCTCAGAAACGCCATCGAAAAAGGTGACTGGTCGGTTGGCGATCGCCTGCCCGTCGAATCAGAACTTTCCGAATCCCTCGGAGTAAGCCGCAACACGGTTCGTGAGGCGGTTCGGGTGCTGGTACACGTGGGGATGCTGGAAACCCGCCAGGGGGATGGCACATACGTACGAGCGACACGGGACGCCGGGGAGACACTGCGGAGAATTGCCCGCACCCAGCTGGCGGAGCAGCTGGAGGTCAGGATCATGCTGGAAACGGAGGCCGCCAAGCTGGCAGGGCACCGGCGGACAGAACAGGATCTCCGGCACATGACCACAGCCCTCGATGCTCGCGCCAAAGCGGGAGATGACCTGCAGGCTCGCATCCGGCACGACGAAGCCTTCCATCATGCCCTGGTTGCCGCTTCTCATAACTCAGCGCTGATCGAGCTCTACGACTACTTTTCCCACGCTGTCAGCCAGACCATCGAGCAGACCGAAACCGACGCAGACCTGCCGGAACCCTCCCAGGAAGACCATGAACTCCTGCTCGCGGCGGTCCGGCGTCAGGATGAGGGCAAGGCAGAATCCCTGGCAAGGGCGCTTTTGAAACCCAGCCTCCAGGCCTTGAAGCGTCGGGAGTCCTGATTCATGAAGTTCCGGATCGACACCTTTACCCTGCTGCTCCTGGGCGCCATCGTATTAGCCACCTTTCTGCCTGCAACTGGCCAGGCAGGCGAGGCACTGGCCACCGCCGGAACGGTCGCCGTCGCCCTGCTCTTCTTTTTCCATGGCGCAGCGCTGTCCCGGGACCAGATTATTGCCGGTGCCACCCACTGGCGGCTGCACATTCTGATCACTTCGCTCACCTTCGTATTTTTTCCACTTGCGGTGCTGCCGATTAACGGCCTCAGCAATATCGCACCATCCTGGATGCCGAAAGATCTTGGTTTGGGGTTTCTTTACCTGGGCGTCCTGCCGTCGGCGGTGTCCTCTTCCATCGCCTATACCGCGATGGCGCGGGGCAATGTTCCGGCGGCAATCTGCAGCGCAGCCGCCTCCAATGTCTTTGGCATGATGCTGACGCCATTCCTGCTGTTGCTGTTGGTAAGCACGTCCGGCGGTGGGGATTTCTCCGTAGCGGAAGCCCTGAAAGACATCGTTCTGCAACTGCTGCTGCCTTTTGCGGTTGGGCATGCGCTCCGACCATGGCTCGGCGGATTTCTTGGCAGAAACGAAACACTGATGGCCCGATACGATCAGTGCGTGATCTGGCTGATCGTCTACTCCGCTTTTTCACATTCGGTAGAGAGCGGACTCTGGGAGAATCTGCCCCTGCAGGCCATCCTTTTCGCCATTGCGCTGTGCCTGGGCTTGCTGCTGCTATTCATGGTGTTTGCCAGGTTCCTGGTACGGCGATTCGGGTTCAGCCTGGAGGATGAAGCCGCGGTGGTGTTCTGCGGCTCCAAAAAGAGCCTGGCGTCTGGTCTGCCCATGGCCAAGGTCCTGTTCTCAGGGCACCCGGGCTTCGGCATGATCGTGTTACCGATCATGTGCTACAACCAGATACAGGTTATCGTCGGAGCCTTCCTGGCCCAGAAGTACCGGGATAAAATTGAAAGGGCGAATGCAGAGAAAACGGGTTGATCTGGGCGGCGAAATCAACCGCCACCCATTCCGCCAAAGAGTGTGGCAAGAATCGCCAGCCCTACAATCCAGCCAATCACCGCCGGCCAGAAATTGACCATTTGCGGTGGCTGTTCGCCCTGCTCTTCAGCCATATCGGGTTCCGGGTAATTCCGATCGTCGGCCGCCTCAGGCGCCTGCTCCACAGTGAACCAGTCGAACCACTCACCGAGAAACTGGGCCACCGGCGCCGGAAAGGTACCGTTTTCCGCCATCGGCCGTATCTGGGGCTCCAACTGGCGACCAATCTCGCGTCGCAACCGGGGCTGATCGGCGGGCGGCTCGTCCAGAATGGCTTTCCAGATGCCCGGGTCCTTGCTTCTTGAGGAGTCATTGAGCAAGGCCTTGATCTGGATAACCACCTCACGAACCACCTGGCCCTCGTTGGCATCCAGCGGACGATCAGGCTCCTCGTCCTGCACCTCGCGATGCGGTTCAGTCTGAACCGTGTCAGAAGCCTGCTTTACCGGGCCCGGATCGTCCCCGACTGCCTCCCGGAAAGCCGCTTCCAGGCTCTTTGCCTCGTCTTCCGAAGCAAACTTGAGCTGTTGCTCATACGCATCCTGGATCTTCCGGCGATCGCCGGTCGGCTCAATTCCAAGGATTTCCCAACAATTCATAAAGCTGCAACTCCCGGGCCTAGATTTATTACATTTCAGAGAGACAAACTGTCTGTAGTCCCTTACGATAGGACCTAATCATAATAAAACCGCTTTATCCTTTTTTCTCGGCAGATTATAGAACGTCAACCATGCATCAATCGACAAAAACGGCAGGAATGGGTGACCGCCGCCCTCTGGCAACCTGCTTCGGCATCAGCCTTGCCCTGTCCGCCCTGCTTCCGGCTACCGCGCTCGGCCAAACTGACACACCTGATTTCATGCCCGGCTTGCTTGCCCTCGAAGGCGAACAAAGCGAAATCCCCGAAGTACTGACTACGACACGATTGCGCCAGTCAAAACTCAGGGTTCCCGGCACCACCACGATCATCACCGGCGACATGATCCGTGACCTCGGCATCATGAACCTCGTAGAGGCATTCCGGCTGGTTCCGGGCATGGTGGTTGGCCACTGGGGAAGTACCAACCCGGTGGCAACCTATCGCGGTACTTCCCAATACGAGCAACGCCGCCTGCAGGTTCAGATTGACGGGCGAACCGCCTACAGAATCAGCCTCGCAGACGTAGATTGGCTGGGCATGCCGGTGGCACTGGAAAATATCGAACGTATTGAAGTGAGCCGGGGCCCAAATTCCGCCGCCTATGGCATCAACGCGTTTCTTGGAAGCATCAATATCATTACCCGCTCACCGCAAGACACGGCGGGGGTGGAAGCCTACACCTCGGTTGGGTCCCGTGGTCACCTTCGCACGTTTACCTCCGTGGGCGATACCGATGCCGACAAAAGTTGGCGGTTGTCGTACGAGAAGCGCAAATCCAACGGCTTTGATAGTCAGATTGATGGCGGCCAGGAGATCCCCTTTCACGATGGCCACGACATCAACAACTTCAATTTCGACAGCGTATTCCGAATTGACCGCCAGCATTCGGTTGACGTGCGAGCAGGCGTTCTGGATGGCGTAAATGAAGAAGATCTCGAGAAGTCCGGAAAGCTGGGCGCCACCACAAACCCGGACATTATCATGGATGACTACTACCTCCATGTCCGGTTCGACGGAGCGACCTCGCCCGACCACTTCTACCATATCCAGGCGAGCTATCAGAATCAGCGACAGAGGCAGCGGTGGACCGTTTCCGCGCCTGCAGCGGAGATCAATGCCCTGCTGCCGACAGGGTTCCCACCCTTCCCCGAGGATCAGGGTCCGTTCATCGCTGACCTGAACGAAGACCTGGAAGAAACCCGGCAGGAAATTGAATTCCAGGACACCATTATTTTCAGTGACCAGTTCAAGCTGGTCTCCGGTGTGGGCTATCGCAAGGACTCGTTCAATTCCGAAACCTTCTTTAACGGTAAAGGGGACAATTACCAATCCCGGGTATTCGCCAACGCTGAGTACTCGCCCTTTCGGTGGCTGACCTTCAACGCAGGCGGCAACTGGGAGCGGACCACGACCACCGATGAAGACTATTTTTCCCCCAGAGCCGCGGCAAATTTTATCCTGAACAACAACCACGCGCTGCGGTTTGTCTTTTCCCGGGCGGTCCGCACACCGGATGCCTTCGAGCAGAATCCGGACTGGTCCTATACACCGACCAACGTTCAGCCACCCTTTGAAGCACTGGATGGCCAGAGAATCAAAGTGGAAGACATCCTGGACCCGACTACGTCCACTTACGGGCAGGAGTTGGAAGAGGAGTGGATCACCTCCCGGGAGATCAGCTACTTTGGCCAGTTCCATCTGGAAAGTGCCCTGCTCTCGGTGGAAGTGCGCTACTTCAACGACGATTTCCATGACATGATCAGTGGCGTCATCAACGAAGAAGAATGGTATATCGCCAACAACGTTGATCTTGAGCAGGAAGGCGTCGAGCTGGAAACCTCGCTGGAGTTTTCCGGAACCAAGCTCCGGGCTACCTACGCGTATCTTGAGCAGGAAGGCAGATACACTGGCGACCCGGCCGCGCTTCCGGTCGACAAGCAGGAACGTGCCGTAGATCTTATGGGCCGTCTCTCCGCCCGTGACTCCGGTAGTTTTGCCTGGATCCAGGATCTGCCAATGGGCTTCATGACCTCAGCGGCCATGTACTGGACCAATGAAGTGCGCAATACCCGGTTCGAGCGGGCCGATTTCAGGCTCGCACGTCGGGTGGACAGAACCAACTACAGTTATATGCTGGCACTGACGATCCAGCATTACCTTAACCCCAAGCCATGGATCAGCCCTGACAACCGGATTGAGGATCAGAACCAGTTTTTTGTTGAAGCTGGGATTCGTTTCTGAATTTAACAAGGAAAGCGTGAGCCCTGGACGGTATGGAGCGAAGGACAGACACGATTCACCGAAAACGGCATAGAAACGGAACTCCGGGCCTTTTGATCAAGGTCATGTGGATTCTATATCTCTCTGTTTCCGCCATGGTTGCCAATGCCCAGGAGGCACCGGCACGGGTCGTTTATTTTGTCGGCTCAGGCAACGCACCTTTAGATCAACATCTGACTGCTCTCCTGAAACGGCAGCTGGGGCCAGCGACCTCCTTGAACGAGGTCTCCGACGACCAACTAGCCACACTGGAGAACAGCCCGATCATTACGGTCGGCCCTGCCGCTTTCTCCCGGGCACGCCAAGCCAACCGCTCCGCAGCGATCCTGGCCATGCTGGTCGACCGGTCCTTTATCTCCGCCTTTGCCGAGCGGTCGCCGGGCCAGATCTCGGCGGTTTTATACGACGTGCCGCTGATCCGCCAAGCTCTGACGGGAAAGGCCATCCTGCCACAAGCGACCAAGATAGCCCTGCTGGCAACCGCAGACTCGGTGGAACTTTACGAACCGCTGATTGATGAGCTACCGGCCTATGGCATGTCGGCCAGAATATTTCTGGTAGAAAGCAACGACAACCTGATCTCAACACTTGTCCGGGCCCTGGGTTATGGAGATTTTCTGTTGGCCGCCCCAGACAGTGCCATATACAACCCCAGAACCATCAAACATATTCTGCTGACCGCCTACCGCCGTAACCAGATCGTCATCGGCCCCACTCAGGCTTATGTCAAGGCAGGCTCCCTGGCCTCCAGTTACGCTCCGTTCCCTGAAATGGTTGAGATGGCTGGCAGCTTTTTATCGACCTTTTTCGAAACTGGTGCATATCCGGAACCCTCGTATCCGGAAGAGTTTCGGGTCGAGGTCAATGCCCAGGTTGCACGTTCTCTGAACATTCCCTTGCCGAGCCGTGAGGATATTGCCACACGGGTGGATCGACAATTAGCGATTAATGGGGAGGCGTCTGATGAATAACAGCCACAGACAACAGCGCCCCATGTCCCGAAAGCTGCTGCTCCTCGGAGCTCTGCCAGCCATAGTCATGTTTATCGTGCTGATGGTGTTCTTCACGTCTGTGCGCCTTGAGGATGCGCGCCGGGATCTCTCCGACAGCAGCCAGATGCTTGCCGACAGCCTCGCCCCTGCCCTGGAATACGCCGTTGTCTCTGGCAACACTCTGGCACTGGACCAGATCCTTTCCCAGTCGCTGCGTCGCAGCAAAGCCGACTGGATCCGGGTTTCTGACGTTATGGGAGACCAACTCGGCTTCGTTTCCCACGAACCGATCAACCCGGGTGAAACACCCGAGCGCTACCAGATCTACGAAGCCGAGATTCTCCAGCAGCCCCTGGAATTTGGTTCGGAGCGCACTGCGGAGTGGTTTGAGCCAGACTATGGCTTTGGTTCCGGTTCTCTGAGGGTTGGCACTGTTCAGGTTGGCGTAAGTCAGGATGTTCTTGCCGAAAGGCGGCAGGATATTCTCTGGACATCGATCGCCGTTGGCGTGGCCCTGCTGCTGTTCAGCATTCTGATCATCAATCATTTCCTTGGAGCAATTCTGGCACCGATACGGGACCTCGCCGGGCGAATCGGTCAACTCACCGATGGTGACTACCAGGAACGTCCCCTGAATACTCACCAGAGTTCGAAGGAGATCGTTGCCATTGAAGAGCAACTCAACCAGCTGGCTCATCACCTGGCCGGCCTGAAAACAGCACGGGACCAGACCCTCGCCGCCTCCGAAGGTGCCCGGGAAAAGGCCGAGATGGCAAATCAGGCAAAATCCGAATTTCTGGCAACCATGAGCCATGAGTTGCGTACGCCCCTGAACGGGGTGCTTGGGATGGTCGATCTGATCCAGGAAGAACCGCTTACCCAACGCCAGCGCGAATACCTCAACACTGCCCGCCAGTCCACCGAGGATCTGTTGACCGTCATCGGGGACATCCTCGATTACTCGAAGATGGACAGCGGCACCCTGAAGCTCGACAGCCAGGAGTTTAACCTTCGGGAACTGATTTCCAACTGCACCGCCACCTACCGACACCTCGCCGAGCAACAGGGCCTAGCCCTCAACCTCAAGTTCTTTGGCGACTGGCCGGACAACCCCGTTGTCATCGGTGACCCCGCACGTCTGCGGCAAATTCTGGCGGGGCTGGCTGACAACGCCATCAAGTTTACCGGCGATGGCTTTATCAATATCCAGGCGGGCTTTTTCGCCCTGGAAGACAACTGCATCATTCTGAATTGCTCGGTCAGCGACTCCGGGTCCGGCATTCCGACCGAGCGCCTTCACGACATTTTCAACTCCTTCGAACAGGTCGACGGCGGAAACAGCCGGCTATACGGGGGCACCGGGCTTGGCCTGTCCCTGGTCCAGCGGCTGGTTGAACTCATGGGCGGGCACATTCAGGTGGAAACGGATCTGGGTAAGGGTTCCTCGTTCCGGTTTGAGCTGCCCTTCGAGTTGGCGGATCGACCCATCGATCCCGAGCCGACCGGGACACCGCCAAGGGAAACGATTAATGGCACCAGCCACGCCCTGGTGGTGGAAGATAACCCGGTAAACCAGCGCGTTGCCACGGCTATGCTCAAGCGATTGGGTTTCCATACCGATTCCGCCAACAACGGCAAGGAAGCACTGGACAGGGTGACCACTAACCACACAGGCTACGACATCATATTGATGGACTGTCAGATGCCCGTGATGGACGGATACGAGGCCACCCGCTATATCCGGGAATGGGAGCAGAGCAACGCGCAGATTGGGACACCGATCATTGCACTAACGGCAGACGTTCTGCCCGGCACGGAAAAGAGTTGTCTCGATTGTGGCATGAACGACTATCTGGCCAAGCCTGTTCGCAAGGAAATGCTCCGCGAAGTGCTCAGCCGCTGGATCAAGCTCTAGAAAGGTTCCGGCGCCCAGAACCGGACGCCGGCACTAAATCACGCCACCGGTTCGCGCATGGTGACAAACTCTTCGGCAGATGTCGGATGAATGCCCAGGGTAGAATCAAACTGGGCCTTGGTCGCACCAGCCTTGATGGCAACCGCCAGCCCCTGGGTAATCTCACCAGCGTCCGGACCCACCATGTGGGCACCCAATACTCGATCAGTCTCGTCGTCTACCACCAGCTTCATCAAGCTCCGTTCGTCACGACCACTGAGGGTGTATTTCATCGGGCGGAACTCCGAACGGTAGATCCGCAGTCGATGCCCCGCTTCCCGGGCCTCTTCCTCGGTCAGCCCAACCGTTCCGATGTTTGGCTGGCAGAATACGGCCGTTGGAATCGCCGAATAGTCCATTTCGCCTTTGCCATCGCCGAATAAACGTCTGGATAGCACCATGCCCTGTGCCAGGGCAACCGGCGTAAGCTGAGGAGTTCCAATCACATCACCCAGCGCAGTAATTGAGGGCACGGCAGTCTGGAAGTGATCATCCACGACAACATGCCCCGAGGCGCTGAGCTGAACGCCAAGATCAGTCAGACCAAGACCGTCAACCAGGGCACGACGGCCGGTTGCCGCCATCACCAGGCCAGTCTCCAGGGTTTCGCCATTGTTAAGTTGAACCCGGTAATGGGCATTTTCGGCCTCAACCGATTCGATGGTCACCCCGAACTGCAGGTTTACGCCTTTTTTCCGCATTTCCTGTTCGGTAAACCGTCGGATGTCGCCATCAAACCCGCGCAGGAACAGATCACCGCGATACAGCAAGGTTGTATCAACACCCAACCCGGCCAGGATGCCGGCAAACTCTACAGCGATGTAGCCACCGCCCCAGACCACGGCCTGCTTCGGCAGCTGCGGCAGGTAGAACATCTCGTTGGACGTAAGAATGCATTCCTTGCCGGGCACATCCGGAATCACCGGCCAGCTGCCGGTGGCTATCGTGATGTGTTTGGCCCGATAGGAGGTATCCCCGACCACCACGGTATTGGCGTCTGACAAGGACGCCGTTCCTTCGATGATGGTCACACCGGCGTTTTCCAGCAACCGACCATAAATGCCATTCAGACGCTCGATCTCGGCATTCTTGTTGGCAACCAGCTTCGGCCAGTCGAAACTGACATCGTCGAGTGGAACCTGCCAACCGTAGCCGGCTGCATCTTCCAGCTCATCGTGAACGTGAGCGCCGTACACAAACAGTTTCTTGGGCACGCAGCCAACGTTTACGCAGGTTCCGCCAAGATACCTGGATTCAACCACGGCCACCCTGGCGCCCCGCTGGGCAGACATCCGCGCGAGGCGAACGCCGCCGGAGCCGGCTCCGATAACGATCAGATCAAAATCCTGCTGGTCAGACACAGCTTCTCCCGTTACACATTTTAAAATCAGGTTTGGCCGGAGGTGGCCGTTTTGGTTTCCGGATGCACTTCCCTGAACAACACGTGATCTTCGAAGTCGCCGAGCTGAATCTTGCCAAGGCTCCGGAAACCCTCGGATTCGTAAAACGGCAGATAACGGTTGTTTCCTGTATCGAGCACCAGCCCGCTGCCACGCGGGTTCTCGGCACAGAGTTTTTCAACGGTTTTCAGCAGCAAACGGCCGTAGCCGCGATTCTGGTATTTGGGATTAACCCCCATCATGGGCAACTGATGCGCCAATGGTTGTGGCAACATGTCGCGAATTTTCTCGTGGTAGTCCAGATACCGACGTGTAGAGGCAAACCCCGTCGTCAGCACCATACGAATCCGCCAGCTGATCTGATCAGCCAGGTTCATCCTTAATTCGGGATCCCCGATGAACGCAACGGCCACAAGCGTGTCGTCAACCATCACGCCAATGGCATCCTGTTCGAGCTCAAAATAAAGGTCTATCAGCTCCCTTATGGTCGCCCTCACCCTCTGATCGTAGCCGGGGCGCCGGTGATCAAACAGGTACTGGAACGTCGGTTCGTTCCGGTAGGCGTGAAACAGAATGGATCTGGCTTCATTCCGCGCCGTTTCGTCCAGGCGAACAATGGCTGGCTCGGATTTGTTCTTGTTGTCGCTGCCGTTACTCATCGCTTCCCTCTCCTGCGTCAGTTCCGGACAAAAGGCCCGGAATCTGGTTTTCAGAATCAGATGGCCAGTGTGAGACGAACGGAAACCCGCCCTGGCTCACTGGCCCTGTCCATGGCCGCCTGGTCAATGACGACACCATGGTTGCCATTCAATCGCTCTAACCAAGCGGCAACCTCTGCAAAAGGCACATTCTCAAGCCAGACTCGGATGGCGTCTTCACCGCTGGGCTCAAAGCGCTGAAGTGACAGACCCGCCTCCCCGGCGGAACGGGTCACCAGCGCCATCAGGGCACGGCCATCCGCAGGTTTGTCTGCCGACGCCGTGGTGCTGGCACCGCCTGTATTGCCAAGACGCTGAATTGTCCGCTGGTTTGCCTGCATCCAGGCCAGCAATTCGCCGGCATTGTCTCTGGCAGCTTCCGCCTGGTCGTAGAACCCGGCCGCCGGTCGCCAAACGGCAAAATACAGAAGGCCAAGAAACACAGCGATGGCCAGCACCACCAAAGCCTGCTGGTCGCGACGGGGCAACTGGTCGTATTGCGCAATGAGTTTGCCGACCGCCGGCTGATCCTTGATTCGGGAAAACATACCTTAACCTCCTGAGACCGTCAGGCGGCCGCGGGCGCCGCTCGCTTCGTTCACCACCGAACCAATCTGCGCCTCCAGCCCCTGGTTCGCGAGGCCGTTGCGCAGAGCGCTCAAACGGTCATAACTATCGGCTCTCACGTCTACGACCAGCTCACCCCGTGAGCGGCTGTAATTCACTGAATTGAAATTCACTCCCTGGCTGCCCGGCAAACGGGAATACTGTTGTCCGGTGTATTTCATCAGGGTAATAAAGTCCACTTCCGGCCCACTTGCGCCGGCAACCCGCAACTGGCCTTCGATCACGCGCCGGACGTTGCCGGCATGGGTACGCCGGTCATTCGGAAACGCATCGCGATAGATTGCCATGGCCTCGTTTCGCAGTTTTTCTGCCTGATTCTGATAGTAGAATCCCATTCCGGCATTCAACGCCACCTGAACCACGAACCAGACGGCGGCAACTGCGATGAGGGGTTTCCATGGTTTGAGCGGACTCGCCTTGCCCGATTTGGACGAGAACATGCCCTGGCACAGGTTTACCGGTTCGCACAGATGATGGTGATGGGCGTAGGCCAGCAGTTCCAGAGGCATGAGTTCAAGAACTTCCTTGCGAACCGCAAGCCGACCAGAACCGTTCAACTCCGAGATGGCCGATTGCTGGAGATCAAATTCTTCAGCGGTGCCGTAAAGCGTGACCGGAATTTCAGCCACCACTTCCTCCGCAGACGGTGCAGCCAGCGTGTGAGCAAACATTCCCAGGTTCGCAGACTGCATACTCAGCCACTCGCCGCGTTCGCTCACCATCATTGCCGTTTCGCCATCCAGGCAGACCGACCAGCCGCCTTCGGTGCGCGGCAACAATGAGGCATCCGGAAAAATCGCTTCCAGGCGAACATGCTCCCAGCCGCTGAACAGATTCACCCACTGCCCCATCCGTTCGCGATCAATGGCCGCTACGCGGTAGCCGTGATCGGTATGGGCGCCCAGCGCCAGATGAACAGAATCAATGTCCTGGGCAATCTGCTCCTCGACAGCGTAGGGCAACGCCTGATTGATAAAGCGGCTTTGCTTCGCGGGAATATCAGCCAGACAATAAATCGCTTCTTCGCCGGGGATAAGGCCGATCAACAGAACATTATC
Organism: Marinobacter sp. L-80; assembly: GCF_056859395.1. Taxonomy (NCBI): domain Bacteria; kingdom Pseudomonadati; phylum Pseudomonadota; class Gammaproteobacteria; order Pseudomonadales; family Marinobacteraceae; genus Marinobacter; species Marinobacter sp. L-80. The sequence goes on along the minus strand of NZ_JBSXOI010000054.1, from coordinate 31,131 downwards.
CAGTGCATTCTGGCCGAGGGTATGCTCGATGGTTTCCCGACTGTCGCCTGCGCCGCGAGCCTGCGCATCGCCACTGGCATCGTGCAGGACCCAGTTGAACATCTGGGCACCGGGGTCCTGGTCAGCGTCCGCAAACGGCGGTATTGGGCGGACGTAAAGGCGATAAGACATGATTATCCTTCTGAAATTGTGAAAGGCTCTTTGGTGATTCGGTTTTTCTGCCCGATATCCCTGTTAACCGTCTGGACTTCGCCTTCCGGAGTCCGGAACACGGTACTGACCATATTCACGACACGGTTATCGTAGGTAATCCGCGAGGCAACTTCAAAAAACCGGGTCTGCAACCCCAGTCCAACCGACTTGAGCCCGAGCCCGGCGAACTCTGGTAACGCCAGAAAGTCCTGGAGGTTCTCGAACCGTTCCTCTTCCCGCTTCTCAAGAATAGACGCAGCCTGGGCGTCCGTCAGCTCTTCATGGAGAGAGCGGATCACCATGGCCGTCGCGGTGTTCACGTTGATCCCCGCACCATTTACAGGAAGTGCCGCCACGTGGGGCCGCAGGGCCCGATAAATCTCTTCGGTCATGCCTTCGATCAGGCGCAATTCGGTCACCGTGGTAAACGGCTGGTTGGCAGCCCGGTAACCCTGCTCAGCCATCAGATACTGGCCATCCTCTGCGCCGTACGCCGTGACGGTCTGGTCGTTGGGGTCGATCCAGTCCACCAGCGAATCCACGGAAACTGCAGTAATCCCCAGTGCGGCAAACAGCTGAACGAAACGATCTCTGACGATGGGATCCACCTGGCCATTGGCGCCGACCAGGTCGTTCAGATTAAGCCGGCCTCCAAGGTCGTCAATCTGGACCTCAGCCACACCATTGTCATCCAGCGGCAGAACGGCTGCATTGGCGGCCCAGAACTCGTCAAGGCTATCGACCATCAGGTTTTCTTCCTTGTCCTCGTCATAATCCCTGCGCAGGATCTGGCGGGCGAACGCCTCGGCGCCAAGTGCGATACTCTGGCCCTGCTGTTGAGCCAGATAATGTCCCGCCTTGAACACTCGCAAGCTCTGCTGCTGGGTCATCCCCGAAGCAAGCATGACCACCAGAGCCATGGCCAGCAGCACCATGATCAGAGCAACGCCGCGCTGACGATTCGATAACCTCGGGGTCTGGCCCATCGCTACCTAGCCTCCCTGCCCCGTTGCACCGGTATTCTCTCCGGTTTGTTCTCCGGTAGCCTCTTCTTCTGTGCTTTCTTCTTCCGCTTCGCTGGCAGCCTGGTTGGCCTGGTTTACTGCACCCTGGGCAACGGCCGGATCAAAATCCGGTAATGCAAACGTCCGCACCAGCGTTCCAAAACGCTCATGTTCCAGAGTCACTTCCATGCCCAGCGGCAGTGGAATATCAGGGCGGCTACCCGGGGTCAGTCCGGCCATCACCTCATCGGTTGGCCATTGCGGTTGCCAGCTCCGGTTGGCATCCAGAAACCTTATTTCCAGGCGCTTTACGCCTTCCAGCAGCAGCACGTCGCGGCTGTCATCTTCCTGGCCCTGATCCACCATGGGCCAGTACCGGCGCCGCAGTTCGCTGCCAGTATATTCCCAACCGACACGCTGCAGGCCACTGCGGCGAATGCCCAGGGGGTTACGCCAGCCCTGCCGGGTCAGCAACAGGGAAAAGTCGTCCGCACGGCTGGAGAGCGCTGGCTGGAAATCCCCGTAAATGTCCCTGGCCGGCCGGTTGACCACCTGCATGATATCCCGCTCAAGCAGGAGCATGGACCGCTGCAAACCGTCGAACTGTTCCGCCAGTTCGTTCACCCGATCGCGGGAATTGACCACTCCGTTGATAACCTGCCAAACGCCAAGCCCGATAACGGCGGTGATGGTAACCGCGATCAAAACCTCCAGCAGGGTAAAACCACGTTGTTGCGGATGGCAGCTGTGTGCGGACGGGAACCTCATTGTGCCCCCACGAACGCCGACAGGGTATGGATCGGCTCCGGCGCCGCGCCTTCCTCGCGATAACGGGCAACCGTGACCTCCACACGACGCATCTTCGCCTCGGCGGTTGCAAGAATCGCCGTGGTCACCCGCCAGCGATACGACCCGAAGTCGGTATCCTTGGAGTTCTCGGAGATGCCCGGGATGTTTTCCTGCAGTCGAATTTCGTTAATTCGGTTATCTGCCAACCAGCTCGCCAGGGTTTTGTCCCGAACCCGTTCGTAACTGGAAATGTACTGGCTTCCAACTTCAGCCGCAGCCGTTGCAATCAGGCCGAATACAAGCAGGGCAATGAGTACTTCGATCAGGGTAAACCCTTTCTGCGTCCTCACCCGCTGCTCCCCTCATCGCCCGGTTTGCGCCACTCCATGGGCGACACCCCATCCGAGGCCAGAACGTGCATGGTGTCTGACCCGTTTCCGATAGTGAACTCAAGCTCGAACGGCGTTGTCTCGCCACTGGAGAAAAAAACGACGTCCGGCAACAGGGTAGCTTCGGATGATGCCAGCCTGGGCGCGTCGCTTTCGATGAACTCGGTGACAGTGAGCCATTCCGGCAGGCTCCGGGCCCGGAACATACGCTCACCGGAGGCCTTCCAGTCGCCAGTCTGATCCTGGTAAGCCACGAACTGGTAGCCGTCTTCCTCCAGCTTCAGGCCCAGCTCCAGGTTATTCAGAACCGCCTGCTCCGAGGCCGTCTGCATAAGCAGGTACAGCTCCCGGACCTCATTTTCCAGTTCGCGCTGCTGGGAGCTTCCCCCCATGGTAAACACGGCAAGAGAAGCCAGCAGACCCACAACCACCAGGACCACCAGTATTTCAATCAGGGTGAAACCGGTCTGTCGGGATCTGACCTGCACAGTGATTTAGCCCTCGGTGTCCCAGACGCTGATATCCGCAGCGTCGCCGTCGCCACCTTCCTGGCCGTCAGAGCCATAGGAATACAGATCGTAGGGACCTTCGGTACCCGGGCTTACGTACTGGTATTCAGAACCCCAGGGATCCTCCGGCACGCTCTTCAGGTAACCGTCGGAATTCCAGTTCTTGGGCTCCGGGCTGCCACTTGGCTTGGAAACCAGCGCCTCAAGACCCTGCTGGGTGGAGGGATAATGGCTGTTATCCAGGCGATAAAGGTCCAGCGCATTGGCAATGTTGCTCAACTGGGTTTCCGCCACGGTGACCTTGGCCTGGTCACTCCGACCCATGATGTTTGGAGCCACGATGGCCACCAGCAGGCCCAGGATCACCATCACCACCATGATTTCAATCAGGGTAAAGCCGCGGTTACGGTTGCGTGAATTGAGGTTCTTGGTCGTCATTGTCTCACTCGTTATTGGCATGGATTGCTTTGGTCCGGGCTCGTCAACTGACGCTCCGGCGCGGGTTTCATCCCACGAGATTACTCATATTCAGAATCGGCAGCATGATGGCCAGCACGATGATCAGCACCACCACGCCCATCACCAACAGCATCATCGGCTCGAACAGCCCCACAATCGCAGCGATCTTTGATTGGAGGGTGTTTTCCTGCATGCGCGCGGTTCGTTCCAGCATGCTGTCCAGCTCACCACTGGCCTCCCCGCTGGCGATCATGTGCAGCATCATCGGCGGAAAATACCCGGTCTGATCGAGGGAACGGTGCAATGAGCCGCCTTCGCTGACCTTTCTGGCTGCGTCCCGCAGTTCCTGCCGCAGAAAATCGTTGGATAACACCTCACCGGCAATGCGCATTGCCTCTACCAGCGGCACGCCACTGGTCGTCAGTATGCTGAGGGTGCTGGCATAGCGGGCAGTGTTAACGCCACGAACCATCCCTGAAAACAAGGGGAGATGTAACAGACGTTTGTGAAACCGCAGTCTAAACCCGGGCTTGGTCAGGAAAAAGCGGAACACCATCAATGCGGCGACCAGCAGTATAAATAGATAGACACCGTAATCCGCCAGAAATTCCGACACCGCAAGCATGGCCATAGTCAGCGTTGGCAGCTCCTGCCCCTGCTTCAGAAACACATCAATGATATCCGGCACCACGTAGGTCAGCAGGAACACGACGATGGCAATGGCGACGATACTGAGAATGATGGGGTAGATGGCCGCCAGCTGAATTTTCTGGCGAGCCTCCTGACGGTTTTCGGTGTAATCCGCCAGCCGGTTCAGAACCAGATCGAGATGGCCGGCGTGCTCACCCGCAGCAACGGTAGACCGGTACAGCCTCGGGAACGCCCGGGGAAACTCACCCAGGCTGTCCGCCAGGGTGTAGCCTTCCATGACTTTCGCGCGAATGGCGATCAGCATGCTGCGTATTCTGGGTTTCGGTGACTGCTGAGCGGCCGCCGAGAGCGCCTGCTCGATGGGAATGCCGGACTGGATCAGGGTTGCCAGTTGGCGTGTAACCAGTGCAAGATCGGCCGCGGCCAGCGAACCCCGGCTGCCCAGGGGATTGCTCCTGGCCTGTTTCTCGGCGGCCGGTTCGACGGCCAGCGGCGTGAGGCCTCGCTCCCGAAGTTGCTGGCGAACGGCTCTCGGCGCATCGGCTTCCACGACACCTTGTTTCTGCTTGCCTCGGGAATCGAGCGCCTTGTATTCGTATGCTGGCATGGTTTACTGACCCCGGTGCGTAACGCGGAGTACTTCTTCCACCGTGGTCACACCATCCAGGATTTTCTGCACGCCGTCTGCGTGAATACTCGGGCCATGCTGGCGAGCCACCTTTTCCAGGTCCAGCTCCCCGGCACGTTTGTGGATCAGAGAACTGATTTCCTCGGAGATCTCCACCACCTCATAGATACCAATACGCCCACGGTAACCGAGCTGGTTGCAATGGCTACAGCCGGTTGCCCGGTAAATGGTGGGCGGGTTGGCGGGATCCTGCTGCAGAAACTCGCAGTGCTCTTCTGTAGGTGTATACGGCTCCCGGCATTCCTTGCACAGAACCCGAACCAGCCGTTGGGCAACAATGCCCACCAGGCTTGATGAAATCAGGAAGGGCTCGATACCCATATCCATAAGCCGGGTAATCGCGCCAACGGCGGTATTGGTGTGCAACGTGGAGAGGACCAGGTGGCCCGTCAGACTCGCCTGTACGGCAATTTCTGCCGTTTCCAGATCCCGAATCTCACCGATCATAACCACGTCGGGATCCTGACGCAGAATGGCACGAAGACCCCGGGCAAAGGTCATGTCCACCTTGGTATTCACCTGGGTCTGGCCGATGCCCGGCAGGTTATACTCGATGGGGTCCTCAACAGTCAGGATGTTGCGGCTACGATCGTTGATTTCCTGGAGCGAAGCATAGAGTGTGGTGGACTTACCGGAACCCGTCGGGCCAGTGACCAGCAAAATGCCATAAGGCCGGTAAATCAGCTTGCGCAGAACCTTCAGGTCCTGCCCCGCCATGCCAAGGGATTCCAGCCGTATGGCACCTGCCTGTTTGTCGAGCAAACGCAGAACCACGCGTTCACCGCTAGAAGACGGCATGGTCGACACACGAATATCCACTTCCCTACCAGCGACCCTCAGCGCAATACGGCCATCCTGGGGCACCCGTTTCTCAGCGATATCCAGCTTCGCCATAACCTTGATCCGGGACACCAGCAGCGGGGCCAGTGCGCGCTTGGGCTCTACCACTTCACGCAACACACCATCCACCCGGAAGCGAACCACAAGGCGCTTTTCATAGGTTTCAATGTGAACGTCCGAGGCGCTGGTTTTCACTGCTTCAGTGAGAATGGCATTGATCAGACGGATGATTGGAGCATCGTCTTCCTGCTCCAGAAGATCCTCGGTTTCCGGCACGGAGTCAGCGAGCGAGGCCAGGTCCATGTCATCGCCGATGCCTTCCACCATCTGCATCGCTTCCGCAGAATCGTTCTGATAGGCGGAATTCAGAGCCTGGTCGAACCGGTCCGGATCGATGGTGGCAAAACGGGCACGACCGCCACTGATACGGTTCGCTTCCGCCAGCGCAGAATGGGACGCACCGGGACGCACCAGAATAACCGGCTCGCCGGCGTCCGAACGGGTCAGGATTACTCCGTTGCGCTTGGCAAAAGTAAACGGAAGACGGCCCAGCGGAGCATCCTGCGGCTGAAGTTCAGTGTCTGTGGTCAAGGTCGTCCTCGTTCGTGAAACCCTTTTCGATTCAACTAATTCAGAAAGGCTACCACAGGATATGGACCCGCTGAATAACTCTATACACTATACTCCCAATAAAACGTTGCAGTCTGATAACCTGTGAGCTTTTTCCCGGCCCACAAACTTGCATTCAGGATGATCAATGCTCCTAAACAATGAACGGTTTCCCCTGATTCTCGCGCTCGTGGCAGGGGCGGCCATGGTCGCTCTGACAGCCTGGCAGGGTTACCGTTTCTGGCAAATGGAAGGCCAGCAGGGACAGTACGATAACGTGCAGCCACTGGTCTCCGACCCGACCGCCGGTCGTGAGCCACCCAGCGTGGACCTTTCCTCCCTGGATCTGTTCGGAGCTGCATCCGGCGAAAGCGAGCCGGTAGAAATGGATACCGAGAATCTCCCTGAAACCAACCTCCGACTGTTCCTTCGGGGCGTACTGGCCGCGGATGGTGATTTCCCGGGCAGCGCGCTGATCGAAGATGACAAAAGTAAAACCGAAGCCTACCTCGTGGGTGACGAACTGCCCGGCAATGCCACACTGCGCTCGGTACATCCGAACCGGGTGATCATTGAACGTTCCGGCAAACTCGAAAACCTATACTTCCCGGAATCCGAAGACCGCAGCGGCATATCCTTCACGGCCGACCAGCAGGCAGAGCCTTCGCCCGCTGTCCAGCAGGCTGCATCCCCCTCACCCTCGAGAGCGCCCGCTTCCGCCACCAGCGATGAGCAGCGCCGGGAGGAAATCCGCCGGCGCCTTGAGCAGCTCAGGGAACGCCTACGGAACAATAACTGAGGCGCGCTATGGAAACGGCCGCCCTTCAGATACGCCGCCGTTCCACGCTTCTGCCTGCGTTATTGCTCGTGGTCTCTCTTGTGAGTGCCTTCGAGCTCGGCTCCCGTCTGATGAACTATGTTCAGGAAGAATTCGGAACCGAAGCCCACCAGCGCCTTGAAAACTGGCAGCGCCTGCATGCTCTTGCCGCAAACGCCCCCATCGACCGACAGCTCCGGCTTGTGAACTCCTTCTTCAATCGAGTCACGTTTGTCAGCGATATCCGCCACTGGGGCGAGGAAGACTACTGGGCAACCCCGGTAGAACTGCTGACCACCAACGGAGGCGACTGTGAGGATTTCTCGATTGCCAAATACCTGACCCTCAAGTCCATGGGCGTGCCCGATGATCAGCTCCGAATCGTGTATGTCAAAGCGCTGGAATTGAACCAGGCCCACATGGTGCTGGCGTGGTACCCGGAGCCAGACGCCGATCCGTTGATTCTGGACAACCTGATAAATGACATTAAACCTGCATCTCAACGTACTGATCTTGAACCCGTTTACAGCTTCAACGGTGAAGGCCTCTGGCTGAACCAGTCCGGCGGAGCGCGCACCCGGATCGGCGAAGCGGGCAAACTCTCACGGTGGCAGGACCTCAACAGCCGGCTGACGGAATCGCTCCGACCCTGAGCGGGTTGCCAAAGCCAGCCACTGGCGGCAAATGACAGGAACCATGGCGCCAAGCGACAGCGGCGAACGACGCAGAGCCTATAGAATGCGCCACATTCGTTTTTAATCTGGAGAATAAAGCACATGCGACGCTGGAACGGCTGGGGCGACGAGGGATTCAATCTGGCAATGCCGGAACAGGGCCAGGACTTTCTGGCATCACGCATCGGTAGTGGCCGGCCTCTGGCGGACGCGACCCTGGATTCCGTTTGCGCCAAAGTACCGGAAACCCGCCTTACCCGGCCGGCAGATCTGGAATCACTGATCGATACAGGCCCGGAAGCGCGAGTGCGCCATGCCCGCGGCCAGAGTCTTGCGGACTGGCTGGCCATGCGCAGCGGCGAGTTTGGTGTGTTCCCCGATGGCGTGGCCTACCCTACCACCAGCGAAGAGGTTCAAACCCTGCTCTCCTGGGCCGCGGAACAACACATTCACCTGATTCCCTACGGTGGCGGCACCAGTGTGGCCGGGCACATAAATCCGGTGGATAAAGGCCAGCCAGTACTGACTGTGGACATGAGCCGGATGAATCGCCTGATCGACCTGGACACGGACAGCCAGATCGCGACGTTTGGTGCGGGAACACCCGGGCCACTCGTTGAGTCCCAACTCCGGGCCCATGGCTACACACTGGGGCATTTCCCTCAGTCTTTCGAGCTTTCCACCGTCGGCGGCTGGGTGGCCTCCCGATCCAGTGGCCAGCAATCCCTGCGCTATGGCCGCATTGAACAACTCTTTGCCGGGGGCCGGGTCGAAACCCTGAAAGGCACCCTTAACCTGCCCACCATACCGGCCTCCAGCGCCGGTCCGGATATCCGGGAAATGATTCTGGGTTCGGAAGGCCGTATCGGGCTGATTACCGAGGTGAAGGTGCGGGTTACTCCGCTGCCCGAACACGAGAGCTTTCATGTGGTCTTTTTTCCGGATTGGGAGAGCGCCCGCACGGCCAGCCGCCTGCTGGTGCAGAACCGAACCCAGTTATCCATGCTCAGGCTCAGCAATGCCTTAGAGACCGAGACCCAGCTCGCGCTGGCCGGCCACCCCCGGCTTATCGGCATGCTCGAGCGTTTCCTTTCGCTGAGGGGCGCTGGTGAGGGCAAATGCATGATGACCTTCGGGATCACCGGCTCCCGACTGCAGACCCGAAACGCCCTGAAAGAGGCCCGAAGCATCTGCAAGGCCCAAAATGGCGTCTATACCGGCACGCGGCTCGGCGACAAATGGGCGGCCAAGCGTTTTACCATGCCCTATCTGAGAGAGGCCCTCTGGCAGATGGGCTATGCGGTCGACACTCTGGAAACGGCCACTGACTGGGACAACGTCGACAATCTGCTGGGTCTGATCGAGACCAGCCTGCGTGACGGGCTGAAAGACCAGAACGAGAACACCCATGTGTTCACCCACCTCTCCCATTTCTATAGCCAGGGCTGCAGCATTTACACCACCTATGTGTTCCGGGTGGGCGACAGCTACGAGGAAACACTCGCGCGCTGGCAAACGCTCAAAACCAGCACCTCCGAACTGATCGTGAACAACCGCGGCACCATCAGCCATCAACACGGTGTCGGTAAGGATCACGCCCCTTACCTGCCGGTGGAAAAAGGCGAACTGGGCATGTTGGCGATACGCTCCCTGTGCAGCACCTTTGACCCGGACGCGATCCTGAACCCGGAAACACTGGTCAAATGAGCGCAACGCCCAAAGGGAGCCCCAATATGAACCGGACTGACATTCTCAATGCGCTGCGCTCAGGGACCAACAAATTTGATGTGGTGGTGGTCGGCGGCGGAATTACCGGCGCTGGCGTGGCCCGGGAAGCAGCAGGCAGCGGGCTGCGCACGCTTCTGGTGGAACAGAAGGACTTTTCCTGGGGTACCTCCAGCCGGTCCTCAAAGATGGTGCATGGTGGCCTTCGGTACCTGGGCAGCGGGCATTACGGTCTTACCCGGGACGCCGTGCGCGAGCGGGAACGGTTAATGGCGGAAGCACCGGGGTTAATTGAGCCCCTGCGCTTCATCATGCCGCACTTTAAAGGCCAGTTCCCCGGACCGCGCCTGTTCCAGACACTGCTTCGGGTTTACGACTTTATTGCCCGCAACCGAAGCCGCCACTTTCTGATCCCGGCCGAATCCATGCTCTGGGTGCCGGGCCTGACGGGCGAAAAACTCGCCGGCGCCAGCGGTTTTACCGATGCAGTCACCGACGACTCGCGCCTGGTCCTGCGCCTGATTGCCGAAGCCCGGCGGGACGGAGCCATGTGCCTGAATTACACAAGAGCCGGTGAAATAAAGCGCAGCAACGGCGATGTATCCGGCTTGCTGATTCAAGCAGAGGAAAACGATACGCCCATTGAGGTCTTCGCGCCCCTGGTCATCAACGCCACCGGTGCCTGGGCAGATCGGCTGCAGTCCAGCGAGACCTCTGAAGACACCATGCACATCCGGCCCCTGCGTGGCAGCCACCTGGTGCTGCCCTGGTCCAGTCTGCCGGTGTCCTGTTCGGTTTCCCTGTTTCATCCGGAAGATGGCCGCCCGGTGTTTGCCTTCCCATGGCTGGGCACTACAGTTCTCGGCACCACCGATATCGACCATGAGGGAAACCTGGATCAGGAGCCGGTGATTTCTGAATCCGAGACCGCCTACCTGCTTGAAATCGCCTCACGATTGTTTCCGGGCAGCCCCATTACCCGAAGCGACATCCTTTCAACCTGGGCCGGTGTAAGGCCGGTGGTAACCGATGGTACGGGTAAGGCGCCGTCCAATGAAAACCGGGAACACGCACTTCGGGTGAATCGGGGGCTGGTCAGCATTGCCGGCGGCAAGCTCACCACCTTCCGGGTCATCGCCCGCGAGGCACTCGTCCAGGGGCTTGGAGAAGACGCCAGCAAGGTTCTGCGGCCCGCATCCAAACCGGTGTTTCAGGGCACAGATCACCCCTCAAGGCCAGCCACCATTAGCCACCAGTGCTGGCAGCGACTGCAGGGGTTCTATGGCCCCGAGCTTGATCAACTGCTTGCTTCGGGCCCACTGGAGCCTGTCACTCCAAATCGGGCTTCCAACCTGCTCTGGGCGGAGCTTTGCTGGGCGTGCCGGAGAGAAGATGTGCAGCATCTGGATGACCTGCTTCTGCGACGAACGCGGTTAGGCATGGTACTACCGAATGCCGGCGAAGCCCTTCTCCCGCAGATTCGTAACCACTGCCAGCCGCTGCTTGGTTGGGCTGACCAGCGTTGGGAGGAGGAACAGGCCCGCTATCTGTCGATCTATCACAACGCCTATTCGCTGCCACCGCAGGAGGCCTCCGATGCCAGCTGAGCCGCTCATCCTGGCCATCGACAATGGCACCCAGAGCGTTCGGGCGCTGCTCTTCGATACCAGTGGCAATCTGGTGGGCAAAGGCAAGCAGGAAATAGAGCCCTATTTTTCGAGAGAGCCCGGCTGGGCCGAGCAGCACCCGGACTACTTCTGGGAGCAGCTCGCGGAAGCCTGCCAATTGCTCTGGAGCTCCACAGACGCGACACCGGATCAGGTTGCCGGCGTTACCGTGACCACCCAGCGCGGCACCGTCATAAATCTGGATGAAAATGGACAGCCTCTACGTCCGGCAATCATCTGGCTCGACCAGCGCCATGCAAGGGTAGAAGGCCCCGTCAAAGGGCCCTGGGGATGGCTGTTCAAAGTTGCACGTCTGGCAGACACTATCAACCGGTTCCGGGAAAAAACCCAGGCCAACTGGATCGCTCAGAATGAACCCGAGATCTGGGCCAAAACCCGGCATTTCCTGTTGCTGTCCGGCTATCTCAACTACCGACTCACTGGAGAATTCCGGGACTCGACCGGCAGCCAGGTGGGATACCTGCCATTCGACTATAAAAAGCATCGCTGGGCCGGCCGGCGGGATTTCAAATGGCAGACGATGCCAGTCGAGCCTTCCATGCTGCCTGAGCTGGTTGCACCCGGCGAAACACTGGGCCATTTGACCGACGAAGCCTGCAAGCACCTGGGCCTGGCAAAAAGCCTCCCAGTAATCGCCGCAGCTTCCGACAAGGCCTGCGAAATTCTCGGCTCCGGCGGGCTGACACCCGATATCGGCTGTATGAGCTATGGCACCACTGCCACCATCAACACCACCAGCCAGCGTTACGTCGAACCGATCCGGCTGATGCCGCCCTATCCGTCTGCGTTGCCCGGCCATTACTCGACGGAGGTCATGATCTACCGGGGTTTCTGGATGGTGAGCTGGTTCAAGCGGGAGTTCGGGCTGAGAGAACAGAAACTGGCCGAGGAACGAGGTATCGAGCCGGAAGCGCTGTTCGATGAACTGGTCAAGGCAGTGCCACCAGGATCCATGGGCCTGATGCTTCAGCCCTACTGGTCACCCGGCGTGCGCCAGCCGGGGCCGGAAGCGAAAGGCTCGATCATCGGGTTCGGGGACGTTCACACCCGTTCCCACATTTATCGCGCCATCCTCGAAGGTCTGGCCTACGCGCTCAGGGAAGGAAAGGAAAAAATCGAGAAGCGAAGCGGCGTGAAGATCAGGAAATTGCGAGTGGCCGGCGGTGGCTCACAGAGCGATGCGGCGATGCAACTCACCGCCGATGTGCTCGGGCTGCCGGCCGAGAGGCCTCACACCTATGAGACCTCCGGGCTCGGCGCCGCCATTGATGCCGCTGTCGGGCTAGGGCTGCATCCGGATTTCGACACCGCCGTGGCGAAGATGACCCGGGTTGGCGACGTTTTTCATCCCAACGAAGAAACCCGGGCTCTTTACCAGCGGCTGTATTCCGAGGTTTATCTGAAGATGTACCCTCAGCTTCAACCCCTGTACCGGAAAATCCGCGAGATTACCGGCTATCCCCGGTAACGCTCTCAGCGACCAACTCAGCGGTAATCGCAGAGAGCGTCCAGCCCAGGTGACCGTGACCGGTGTTGTAGAACACGGTCGGCAGGCGACCTGGCCCAACCCTTGGCATCATGTTCGGCAGCATTGGCCGCAAGCCTGCCCAGGGCACTACCTTGCGAGTACAGACACCTGGGAAGCACTGCTCAACCCAACGGGTGAGCGGGCGGATGCGGTCGTCCTTGATATCGCGGTTGTAACCGCTGAACTCGGCGGTACCGGCAACCCGGAAACGACCATCGCCCAGGCGACTGGTGACGATCTTGGTAGCATCGTCCAGCAAGCTGACGGTTGGTGCCGCCTTTTGCGAGGCTTCGTCGTCCAGCTCCACGGTAATTGAGTACCCCTTAACCGGATAGATATTCACCCGGTCACCCAGCTTTTTCGCGAGCCCGCGGCTGCCGACGCCGGCACAGATCACCACGCCGTCAAATGTGTCCCGGGACTGTTCGGTGCCATCGTGGGCGGTCACCCAGGCATTACGCTCATCGGCGCTCAGCTCGGTCACCGTGTGGCCATAACAGGTTTTAACGCCCAGCCGCTTGATGGCATCCGCCAGTCCATTGGTGAACTTGTGAATATCACCGGTGGAGTCACTCTCTGTGAAAAACCCGCCGTAATAGTTGCCGGCCAGGGTCGGCTCGATGGATTTCATTTCCTCCGGGGTCAACGACCGGCGCTCAAGGCCACCAGCCGCCAGCAGGCGCGATACTTTTTCAGCGTGATCAAACCCGGCCTTGTCCCGGTAGATGTGCAGGATACCCTGCTTCTTCAGGTCGAAATCGATGCCTTCTTCCTGCGCCCAGGCAAACAGGTGGTCACGGGCAGCAATGGCCAGGCGTGCAGTTTCCGTGGTGTTCTTTTCATACTGGGGAATGGCGGCAATGAACTCGGCGAACCAGCTCAGCTTGTGCCAGGACGGCTTGGGATTGACCAGCAGTGGCGCATCCCGGCGGGACATCCACTTGATGCCCTTCATCACGGTCTGCCAGTTGTTCCAGACCTCTGCGTTGGAAGCAGAGAGCTGTCCACCGTTGGCGAAGGAGGTTTCCATCGCCGCATAGCGATGCTTCTCGTAAACCGTAACGTCAAGCCCGCGCTTGGCAAGGGTGTAGGCCGTGGTAATACCAGTGATACCACCGCCAATTACTGCGATTCGCTTCATTCCAATCTCCGTGAGCGCCAAGGGTTTCCTCCCTGCTCGAAATGGCAGAAAGCACCCCTTCCGTCACGGGACCTGAGAGATTCACGAGCCGTTTTAACGAAAACGGTCGTTTGCTCCTTCGGTGTGCCGACTGACGCGATTGTCGACAGCTCTTCGGAAAGTATTCATGCCAGCGGTCCTTTTGCCTGAGAGTTTCCGGGGCAGTTGCTCCTTCGGCGCTGATCGCAAGGGATTCAGTCTCTCCCGCAGACATGTCTGATTGGTAATAAAACCCAACCCACGGGCCTAAACATAGCAAATAACCCGGAGCCAGGAAACCAGCCTCTGCACAGCTTGGGCCGTATGGGTTAAGGTAAAAAGCATGAAACACGCCTTGAAGACCCGAAAACAGCTCCAGCAGCAACTGGAACAGGCCCACGACTACGAGCACTGGTGCGAGGCCGCTACCGCGCTCGATGACATGGACGGGCTGCTGGACTGGCGCGAGCAGGAAGAGACCGGGATGCTGCATGAAAGCCTGATGCGCAAGCACATGGGCCTCATGGACCATTGCCGGCAGAATGGCGACACGCGGCGACTGATCCGGATCCTTCAGGAGAGCCTCTACCGTCACCTGGGCGAATTATCCTATCCCGATCTTTACACCGTGGCGCGCAGCGGCACCAATCGGTTGGTGGGTGAATTCCTGGATGCCGTCGAGACGTCCATGGAATTCATTTGCGACCACCCTATTCCGGAAGTGACAACCGCCCGAAAACTGAAAATGTTTCAGGACGCCGAGCGGGTCTATGGCCGGCCGGCCCTGATGCTCAGCGGTGGTGCGGCCTTTGGTATTTACCACATCGGTGTCACCCGGGCGCTCTGGCGACAGGATCTGCTGCCGGATGTCATGGCCGGTTCCAGCATGGGTGCCATCGTGGCGGGTGCCATCTGCACACGGAACGACAAGGAACTGGCAGAGTTCTTTAACCATCCGGAACGGATTCACCTGAATGCCTTCCGCTGGCTCGGCGTCACGGAAGGCTTGAGGGCCGGCCATGCCATGGATCCACGCCAACTTCAGGAGCATCTCCAGCACAATCTGGGCAGCGTCAGTTTCAAGGAAGCCTATGAGCACAGTGGCCGAACACTGAATATCTCCGTCTCCCCCACCCGCACCCAGCAGAAGCCACGGCCACTCATCGAGCAGGCCTACGCCATGACCAGTCAGCAATACCTCGGGGACATCAACATCCATTTCCCGCCCAAGGCGTCCCTTTACCGAAAGGTCCTCTCCAACCCGAGCCCTGAAGATCTCGAGATGTATATCAATCTCGGTGAACAGGCCACATGGCCACGGCTGGCCATGATCAAGGACCAGACCAGGATCAGCCGGGCATTCGATCGCTGTATCGCCAGGCTGGAGCAAGAGCTGGAGCAGGAAACCGCAGAGCAGACTGCAACGCCGCTCTAAAGACAGCACCGCCCTACCGATCAGTAAACCAACTAGATAACCCTGGGATCCCGAACTATTCTCATTCTATTGCATCATCGCTTCGCGAAACGTTTATCGCTAATCATGAGGATGCTGACAAGCAATGGATATTGGACAAGGAAGTCGATCGGCTACCGAGGACAGTGAAAACAGGTTTTACGAGCTGATCGAAAGTCTGCCCATGGTGGCTGTGCAGGGATACGACAGACACCGTAGGGTAATTTATTGGAATGAAGCAAGCGCCCGCCTATACGGCTATTCCCGCGACGAAGCACTTGGGCAGCTTTTGGAAGACCTCATCATCCCCGATCACATGCGCAACGCTGTGATCGACGCGCACCGCAATTGGCTTGAGAAAAACATCAGCATTCCCGCCGACGAACTTGAACTGAAACACAAAGAAGGACACCTGGTTCCTGTTTACTCAAGTCATGTGATGATCAAACAGGACAGCGGGGCCTGTGAGATGTTCTGCATCGACATAAGCCTCGAAGAGCAGAAACAAGCCAGAGACGAGCTTTATCGGCGCGCGAGTTTTGACGACCTGACCGGATTACCCAACCGGCATTTCATGGAAGCCGAGTTGTCGAGCCGACTGGATGAGGCTGATCGCCTGCATCAGGAATTGGCGGTCGTCTTTATCGATCTGGACAATTTCAAGATTATCAACGATACGCTTGGCCATCATCATGGTGACAGCCTCCTGAAAGCGGTGGCCGAAACCTTGAGGGCCGAACTTCGAGGCGGAGACCTGTTGAGCCGCTTTGGCGGAGACGAGTTTGTCTTGCTGATCTTCGATTTCGAAGGCCCTGAAGGTATTCATGAACTTGTTTGTCGGTTGATAGACGCTCTGGAACACAGAGTTCATCTGGAAGGCGACTGCTACCAGGTTACCGCCAGCTTTGGCGTGAGCCTTTTTCCGCACAACGGAACCACCGTGGCTGAGCTGATGGGCAATGCAGACGCCGCCATGTATCAGGCCAAAGAAACCGGCAAGAACGGCGTGTGCTTCTACACCCCGGATATCAATGACAGGCTGGTCAGTTATCAGGAAATCACCAACCTGCTCAGAGACGCCTTGAATAACGATGGCCTCGAATTGTTTTTCCAGCCCCAGATCAGCCTCGCGGATCGCACATGCGACTCCTGCGAGGCGCTTCTTCGTTGTTTTCACGGTCAATCCCGGGCAGTTTCACCAGCCATTTTCATTCCCGTGGCTGAAAAGTCTGGCCTCATCAACCGGATAGGCGAATGGGTAATCGAAGCAGCCTGCAAACAGCTCAGCGCATGGAAGAAAACCCCTTTGGAAAACCTGCGGGTTGATATCAATCTCTCGGGACGACAGCTCACCAATCCACACCTTGCGAGCCATATTCTCGAAACGGTGGAACGTTACAATCTTCAGCCTCACCAGCTTGGGGTGGAGCTGACTGAAAACGAGGTTTTCGGCAGCGATGAAAACCAAACCAAACAGTTAGAAAAACTGAAACAGGCAGGCGTGCACATTTCGATCGATGACTTCGGTACCGGGCACTCCTCTCTCGTCTATCTCAGAAAACTCCCGGTTTGTGGAATCAAAATCGACAGGAGCTTTCTGCAACATGCGATGCAGGATAGCGCCGACATGGCCATCATGGAGGCAATGGTTACCGTTGGCCACAGCCTGGGCCTAAGCGTGCTGGTCGAAGGTGTTGAGACGGATGAACAGGCCCAATTGGTCACCGAACTGGGTTGTGATCTCGCTCAGGGTTTTCTCTATGCCAAGCCCATGCCGGCAAACAAAGTTGAAGAATTCCTGACCAGCTTCTGATCAGGAAAACACTACCCTTGTTCAAACTCCCGAACCAGCTCCTGCAGAAAATACAGCCCGGCGGAACTCAGGAAACAGCGGCCTGCACCGGCTCGAAACAGGAGGTGGCGTTTATCGAGGTAGTCCAGGGCTTCCGGCAGGCCTTTCTCAAACCGTGCGGCCCTCAGGATTTCCTGGTATTCCTCATCGCTCGCCAGGGCCAATAGGTCTTGCTCGTTCAGCCCGGCGTCGGGCCGGCCAAGGTATTCAAGATCCCGACCGCTGCGTGCGAAATAACGCCCTATCAGCAGCAGGATCACCTGCACGCGGAAGGCGTTCTCGTCGTGCTCTTCATTCTCGTCGTCACTGCTTTCCTTGAGGAAGAAAAACGCGCCGGTTTCGTTGAACACCAGCTCGCTGCCCAGGTGCTCGTATAAGGTCCGGAAGTGGGACAGATGGTTATACAGCAGATTGTAGAGCGGATTGGCACGCAACTCCGAGCGGTTGCTGTCCCACACATCACGCACAATCACCCGGCCGGCCTGGAATTCCCGGTAGATCGCGGCGCTGTGGGCCGGGAGGATTTCTTCAAATTCAGACATTCTGTTGCTCCAGGCGACGCTTTCGGTAGACAAACTGTTCACTGTCGGATGACTGATCGAGGATTCGGAAGCGATTGGTAGTCACCACCTGCAAGCCCTCGGGGGGCGAGTTTACCAGCCGGTTTAACGCCGCCAGCAGGTCCGGAAAGCGATAGCCGGGGATAAAGCCGTCCAGGCGGCCGTGCAGCTCACGCACCAGGTCGGTCGTAGGCCGAAGTTCCAGGGTTTCCAGCCATTGATAGAGCTGGTTGATACGCTGGACATCAATCCGGGTATGGCGACCACTGCCATCCACTTGCTGCAGAACCGGCACTTCAGCCTTGCGTCGGAGGTCGTTCAGGCGCAGCTCCAGTTCGCTGAACAACAGCTGGTAGTAGCTGGACGATTCACCGAAGGCGTAGTGTTTCGGTCGTTGCTGGGCCCGAAGGCCGATCAGAAAACCGGTGCTGCGGGCAAAGTCTCCACCTTCCAGCCATTTTCGTTTCAGGCTGAGGGTCTCGGTTTCCCCCTTGAGTTCCTGCAGCTTGCCGTAGAAATGCTCCATGGCGTTGTACTGGACCATGCCCTGGCGCGTCTTGCGCAGGAAGTGCTCCACCTCCTGGGCCACCGCCTGAATGGGTTTGTACAGGGCGTTCAAACTAATGGAGGAACGGAACAACTGATCTGCCAGGCTGTGATCGCCGTGATTTTCCAGCAACCGCACCATCGCTTCCAGGGTTTCGAACAGGTTGCTGCCATCCGGCAGCCGCGTATCCGGGTTCAAAAACACCAGGGTCGGCTTGATGTGGCGCTCGTACAGGGTAACGATCTGCTCAAACAGGTTCTGGCGGAACTCAAGGAATTTCTGGGGCGCCCGGCTGGCGTCGCCGGAGAGATCCGCAAGCTGCGCACTGATGGTCTGCATGCGCAGGACATTCTGGCGCAGCAAACCGATGAGCTGGCTCACCCGCTCGTTCAGATCATCCCTCAGTTCGGTGTAGTCCGGATCGGCGTCGCTGAAAGAGCTGGTCTCGAGCCGATTGCGCACGTCCCGAAGGGTTACAAGATGGCCGCGAAGCCGAGCATCCGTCAGTTCCTGGTACAGCGACGCGTTGCAGGCACGCATCAGGTTGATCAGGGCATCCTGAAACACCAGGCGCCGCTCACCTTCGGCCTTGATGATGTCGATCACCAGGCCGCTGCGGAACAGATTGTCGGTATTCAGCGCAAAACGCACCCGATCCCGGTCGGCGTTGCCAAGGGTGCGGGTATAGTCCATCACCTCGGCCACCAGATCGCTCTCACGGATATACCGGGCTTCGTTCCGGTCCATCCGTTCGATCATCCGGAACAGGATCTTCGGGTGCTCGAACAGCAGCCGGGTGGTATCCAGGGTGCTGAACCGTTTACTCATCCACCTGCTCCATCAGGCTAGCCTGGGTCTGATCAGCCCAGTGGCTCATGGCCTCGCCGTTGGTAAAGCCCTCCGCTCCACCCCAGAACACCAGGGTACGTTGCGGGCTGTAAGGCTTCGCGGTGCGCATCTGCCCTACTTCCAGGTGTCGGCCGATCAGGTAAATCACTTCCGCGCTGGCGCTATGAGTGGCGGCAGAGAACAGGTTGAAGCCCTGCTTGCGTAACCGCTCCAGCAGCGAGGGCATCTGGCTGATGTCCACGCTGGCCAGCTCATCCAGCACCATGGGGAACGACAATTGAACGCCCGGGTACAACACCCGTTTCAGCAGCCGGTACACCAGTTCCAGATTGATCAGGGCCGTGGTGGAGGTGGACTGGCCCTTCTTGTCGAGGCTTGTGGCGTTTTCCTTCCGGGTTCTGTAGGAAATGCCGGTGATCACCTTGTCCATGGTCAGGCGCTTGCTGCCGCCCTCCCCGAAAAAGTCCGCCACGAACACCCGCAAACGGTCATAAAACGCGTCCGACTGCAGCTGGTTGCCATAGGGGTCGATGTTGTTCGCTTCTTCCACCAGATTGCGGAATTTCGGATCGGTATGAATATCCACGCGGATTTCCACCAGATCGTTGATGCGCACCCCTTCGAGCTCACGGTTCAGTTGCGCCTCGAAACGGGCAATGTGCTCGTGGTTGGATTTCAGGGCCTGCCGGTAGCTGGCCACGGTTTCATTGTGGATACCCACCTGCTGCTCCAGCACATTCCAGCGCTCTGCCATGCCGGCAAACAGATCTGAGAGGCCTTTGAACGTTTCCCGGATAGCCGATGACGCGGGGCTGTCTTTCTGCAATTCGCCTTCGGTGTCTTCGTGGATGCCGAGATACACGAACTGACGGAGGTGGTCGAGGATACTGCGACGGCGCTCTTCCAGGTCGTCCAGCTGGGTTTGCAGGTCGTCAAACGACGCGACAGACACCTGCTCAATGTCCAACGGCTGTTCCGCTTCCACGGCTTTCAGATGCGGGAACCGGTGCTCTACCGTGCCAACGCTTCGGCTGAGGCCTGCCAGCTCCCGTTCCCGCTCCTCGATCCGCTCTTTTTCAGCCCTGGCTTTGGCGGCCTTCTGCTGCACCGCATCCTGCTTCTCCTGCTCCAAGCGGGCTTGTTCTTCCAGCTTGGCCAGCTGTTCCTCCGCCGCCTGTTTCTCGTCAGTAGCGTCCCGCAGAGTGGTGGCCGCTGCCGGGTAACGGCTCAGGGTATCCAGATCCTTTTCGATGGCACGGATCTCTTTTTCCGTGCGCTCGATCAACCGTGGCCGATCGTGTTCCTGATTTGCGGTGTCCGCCAGCTCGGCCCGCTCCTTTTCCAGGCCATGAAGCTCACCCTCAATATGCCGGCGCTGCTCTGCAAAGTCGGTCTGCCGCGCTGGCTGGGCCTGAAATTCGGCATCGAACCAGTCAAAGCCTTTATCAGTGGGTACAAATAGCCGGGCAAATGCCTCGATGGCCGCCTTGCTGTCGGCATCCAGATCCTGGCCGGGGCTCGCCATCACCAATCGGGGGTCCACCGCCCGCAGAGGTGCGGCAGTGGCCTCGTCCAGCTGGTTCTGAAGCTGCCAATGTTGCTTGCTTTCCCGTTCCTTCAGGGATTCCAGCTTGCGCTCAAGCTCCTGCTTCTTTTTCTGGATCTGTTCCAGCCGGATCTCGGCCTGGGCGGCACTTTTCAGCGCGGCCAGGTGCCCTTTCTTGCCATCGAGTTCCTCTTTCTGGATGTCTTCGATTTCCTGAAGCGTATTATCTCCATATTGAGAGAGCAGCAGTTCGCCATCTTTCTGGTTCTGCTCCGCCTGCTTGATACGCCGATCGGCGGAACGAATTTCGCCTTTCAAGCCGCTGGCGTCCTGCTCCAGCTTTTTCAGAGCCTGCAGCACATGGCGCAGGGTCTCGTTCTGTTCATTGAACGCCTCTACTGCGGCTTTACGCCTGGCGCCAATATCCTGCAAGGCATGGGTGACGCCATCCCGGAAAGCCGCAAAATCGTGCTGGCTGCGAAGCAGGGTTTGGTAGGCCTGATAATCCCTTTGCAGCTTCTCGAACCGTGAACGCTCTTTTTCAATCTGATTAAGCTGGATTTGCTGTTGCTTCAGTTGATCGTGCCGGTTGAGAAACTCATCGATATTGAAATCGAAGGCATCGTCGGCAAACTTCTTGTCCGCCTCGATAATGCTGGCCACCGCGTTGGACATGGCCTGATCGTCTGCCTTCATTTCAAACAGCAACAGGATCAGCGTGCGCAGCGACTGCACCCGGCGCTCGTCGGACTCACCCAGGGGCAGCACGGAATAACGCACCGCATCGGCGTTCATTAGCTCGCTGCTGTACAACATCTGTTTAAGCTTGGCCGGTTCATTTACCAGTCGGGTATCTTTGGAGAACTTTTTCAGCGCCTCGGACAAACGGCTGAACGACAGCTCCGGCACCGCCTGGCCGATTCCGTCCTCACCATCGCCATTCCAGAACAGCGGCCGCAGCTGGTCGTAACCAACCGGCACGAAAGCGCGGGCATAACTGAGCTGGCTGGCGCTGTCCCTGTACAAAATCTGGCAATGCACCCCCGCCGGGTTCTCCGCTTCCATGATCAGGAAGCTGAACTGACTGGGGAAATAATGCTGGTAGCTTTCCTCGTTAGAGTAGAAGCTGCCGGCACTGGCATTGCGGAACGCGAATTTCTTGCGACTGTTCTTGAAGTTGTTTTCCGGCAGCAGAAACAGACGCAGGGAATTCAGCAGACTGGACTTGCCCAGATTGCCCGGGCCCAGGATCAGGCCGTGGTTATCCACCGGAATTTCCACGTAACAGAAGCCGGCGGAATCCACCAACACCAGACGGCGAATACCAAAATTGAAATTGCCTGGGCTCCCCTGGGAGTCACTCATCCAGAATCATCTCCTGTTCCATAAATTTGCCGGTAGCTCGAAACGCCTCTGCCAGGGGTACAAAACCAAGCCCCTCTGCCAACGAAATCGCCCTTGTGAATCGTTCGGTGGTGTCCGGTAGTTTGCGGAACCGGCCCAGCCATGGCTGCCAGTCGGGCGGCTGAACAAAGGTGGCTTTGTCACCGAGCGAGGCTGCGATCGTCGAGAACATTTGCAGACCACCCGCATCATAATCGAATGCGCAGAATACTTCTTCATAGCCCTGCAACCAGTCGAGAATCGCGCGCCGGGTCACCCGGTTACCACTGCCCAATACCACATCGCAGTCCGCCAGATGCAAGGCCCAGCCAAGAGCCTCACCGGTAAACTTCAGCATCTGCTGATATTGGTAGAAGTTACGCTCGTTTTCTATTACCAGCACGGAGCCGGCGCGCTGAAAACCGATGTCAACAGAATCGCTCTTGATAACAACCACATCCGGACGGCTGGATGCCAATACCCCATGGTAAACCAGAAGAAAACTTACCTCAGTACCATGGCGATGAGAGTCACCTTTTCTAGCGGCGTCTACTCTGTTTAAGGGAGCCTCCGCGACGTTCTGCAGCTCCGCGAAAGCGATTTCATCCCGGACCGTGACCAGCCATCGGTTGGACTGGACCTTTTCTGTGGCAAACATGTCCCGATGGCGCCGGCGAAACTGCTCCGGAAGCTTTTTCAGGAAGGCTTCATAATTAATCGGTTGGCCACGCAGGATTTTGTCGAGATAGTCGTTCAAGGGCGTACCACGGTTATTCTTGGATTTGCGTATGGGCTGGGAAGCAAAATAACTCATAAAGCGTTAATATGGATACCGTACTTGGCCCCTCACCACTCTTGGAGCAAAAAATATGCGCCTTCAGGATTTAATTGACGAGGCTAGCGCTCTTCCCGTCGACGAACGAGCGCTGGTTATAGAGTCATTATTGAAAAGCCTAAACCCAAACGAAGCCAGTATTGACGAAAAATGGGTAGAAGTTGCCAAGTGCCGCCTGGACGACCTGGATTCCGGCAGGGTGAATCCTGTGCCCGGCGATGAGGTTTTTAGAAAGATTCGGAGCAGGCTGCAGAAATAATGGATTATTCCTTTCACCCCGCAGCGGAAGCGGAATTGAATGATGCAATCGATTACTACGAATCAGTTCAAACTGGCCTCGGAGTAGATCTCGCCGAGCAAGTCGAGCAAGCAGTAGCCAGAGCTGTCAAATTCCCCCAGGCCTGGAGCTTCATTCGAAAGCCTGTTCGTCGCTCACTCGTCAAACGATTTCCCTATGGCGTTCTTTACGTTGAAAAGAAGAACAGCATTTTCATTCTTGCTGTTATGAATCTTCATCGCGAGCCAGATTATTGGGAAAACAGGCAATAACCGAGGATTCCTCGGTAGTTACCGATAATTCCCGGAACACAGAAACAGCTGCACACCCATTGCACTTATCCTGGTGCCAAGAGGCATGTCCGTCACCAAGGCCGCCGGCTGGAGTATTTTCAGCAGCTTGCCGCAACCATTGATGGCCATTCCCGCTTACCTGTTCGTAAGTACCTTCAAACCCATGCTTCCCTTCGGCCTTGGTTTGGCTGCGGGTGCTATGATCTGGATGGTGTTTGCCGAGCTTCTGCCGGATGCTAATAAAAAGCTGGAGCCGGCTTCAGTTGGTGTTGTGATTGTACTGGCCTTTCTGGGCATGATGGTTTTCCAGCTCGCCATCCACTGACCGCGGAAGTACTGGATAGCCAGTAAGCTATTGCGGCGAACGACACTTAATACGTTTTTGAACTATCGAAGGTAACTCTATGCAGAACCGGGATATTTCCGGGAACGCCACGCAAAACCCGATACTTGTCTCGTTCCATTCAGAGGCAAGCCAGTTAACCTGGCAGCCCCTCGGTGACCGCGTGATGGGCGGGCAGTCTAACGGCACCGTTGATCTTGCAGAGGGCGGCGTTGGCGTCTTTCACGGCACTGTGCGACTGGACAACGGCGGCGGATTTTCGTCTGTGAAAGCTGACCTGCCGGAACCTTTCGATGCAGCTGACTACACCGGTATCGAGCTTCTTGCTCGGGGCGACGGAAAAACCTACAAGATCGGCCTTCGCAACAGCACCAACCGGCGCAGCATTGTGTACCAGCATGCATTCACACCAGGTACAGAAGAATGGAGCCGCATCCGACTCCCCTTCAGTGATTTCATCCCTACCTGGCGCGGCAAAACATTGACCGATGAGGCAGCACTGAATCTTTCGCACCTGGCTTCGGTCAGCCTTTTTGTTTCCGGACGACAGGCTGGTGAATTTCAGCTGCGGATGCAGGATTGGAGGTTGATCCGATGACCAAACTCGCTCTGATAACCGGTGCCAGCGCCGGCATTGGCCGTGAAGCCTGCGCCCTCTTTGCCCGGAAAGGCTACAGGGTGATCGCCCTGTCCCGACAGCCAGCTGGTGTCGAGTCTGCCGATCTGGAGCTGGCGCTGGATCTAGAGTCCTTTGACCAGATCGAAGGGCTTGCGGGCGCTCTGGACACGGAAATTGCAGCAGCCGAGCGGGTGATTCTGGTCAACAACTCCGGTTACGGGCAATTCGGCGCGCTTCGCGATCTCTCCGAACCCATGTGGCAAAAGCAGTTCAGTACCCACGTATTCGGCCCCATCAAGCTGGCTGCTGTCTGCCTGGGGCTCTGCGAACAGCACGGTAAACCCTTGCGGGTCATCGCGGTTAGCTCCGTTCTCTCCATCGCGCCCCAGAAAATGAAAGGCGCCTACTGTGCCGCCAAATCCGCGATGAACACGGCCCATGAGAGTTTCTGGTTTGATGAACAGGGCAGCAACAGCCTGGAAAGTATCTCGCTGGTGCTCCCGGGCCCCGTGGTGACCCGGTTCAGAGAGCATGCCCTGGCCGCGTTGCAGCCCGTGCTTGGCCAGGCCAGCGCCGTGCACCGGGAAAAGTACAAGGCAATGGAAGCAGCGCTCGCGCCAGGCGCCAGAATCAAGCCCTTTACAGCCAGTGCGTCGGACGTCGCGAAAAAGATTGTCAGGGCAGCAGAGGCGACACGACCCAAGCCTCGATACCTGGTTACACCCCAGACCTACGCTGCCGAATTTATCACCCGGTTTATTCCCCGGTCGATCCAGAGAATCATCTTTAGGTAAGGCGGGCCTTCTTCACCCGCCGGGACCGGCTCAATTCATCCTTAACAAAAGCCCCGACGGCCTTGAGGATACCCAGGTCCGGATCAGCCTCTTCGCCATCCGCCAGCCGGAAAATCTGCTGGTAGTACCACGCCTGGCCGCCCAACACGTTAATGACTTTGATTGGCATCAGCGGACTCGCTGGTGAGAAAAACCCTCGTTGAGCAAGTTTGACGTAATCTTCGTAGCAAACCGTCTTATCGATGCGGCCATCAAGCAGATCTTTGGGCGTATCGGGATCCGTGCAGAGAGGCCGGCCAAGGCCAATCACGTCGGTTTCGCTACTGGCAATCGCCTCTTCCATCAACGTGCGCGTACGGAATCCACCGGTGACCATCAGCGGGCAATCGCACACCTCTCGAATCGTCTGGGCATAATCCAGGAAGTAAGCCTCCCGCTTGCGAGTGCTTTCCCGCATGGCCGGCCCGTCGCTCGCCGTGTCGGCATCACCACTGTACCCGAGCAGCCGCGGCTGTTCATAAGTGCCGCCGGACACCTCCAGCAGATCAATACCCTCCTCATTGAGCCAGCGCACCACGTTCACAGACTCATCAAGCGTCAACCCGCCCTTGCGGAAATCGTCGGAATTCAGCTTTACCGCCACCGGAAACTCCGGCCCCACAGCGGCACGCGTCGCCCGCACCACCTCGAGCAGGAAACGGGCGCGATTCTCCAGCGACCCACCCCAGCGATCGGTGCGCTGGTTGGTGACCGGCGACAGAAAAGACGACAACAGATACCCATGGGCTCCATGCACCTGAACGCCGGTGAAACCCGCCTCTTTGGCAATCCGGGCCACGTTGGCAAAGCGCTGGATAAAGTCCAGGATCTCCGGCTCCGTGAGTGCCCGTGGGCGAGCGTAGTTGCCCATCAGCGATAGCTGCACCGCCGAAGGCCCCATCGGGCGTGTGGTCACGTATCGAGGCGACTGCCGACCGGCATGGGAAATCTGCATCCACAAATGGTTGCCGTTGCGGGTTCCCGCCTCGGCCCAGGCACGCAACTGCGCCATACCCTCCGGCTCGCCTTCAGCCGGCGCCGGATCAATCGCGACGTTACCCGGCCGCTCCAGCACCCGGTGATCAATCATCACGTTGCCAGTAATCAACAGCCCTGCTCCGCCATCGGACCAGCGCCCATAAAGGGTTTCATGGCGGCAGGTGGCGTGTAGCTGATCGTCTGCCAGCCCCTCGGTCATGGCAGCCTTTGCAAGTCGGTTCGGCAGGACGGCTCCGCAGGGGAGCTTCAAGGGTTGGGCAAGCGGTGATTCGGGCATGGCATCATCCTGATGGGTTGAGTTTTTTGTGTTCTAAACCGCGATTTACCGCATCTATAGCGCCGGCGAGATAGCCCGTAAACTCACGTGACCACTCACTGCCAATGCCGGTTAATCGGTCAGCCCATGCACCTGAGCTCGGCGACAAGGCAGGCGTAGGGTGATTGCCAGAGGATCTTTCATCTGTATGGGTGGCGGTGTAAAACTCTTTAGCCCAGTCCTTGATAAATTCTGCCTCTGGATTCTCCGCTTGCGAACCAAAGAGCCGCACGAACTGTGTTCGGGAAGCAGTAATAAGCTCTTCCTCAGAAACACGACGGCGCACGTCAGCAGGCACACCCAGGAAACCAAACAAGGCTGCCTTCCCTTCCTGAGTAGAGGCATCGTGGATCTCAACCATCGGCCCAACTGCACTTCGAGCCTCCCCGGATAACCCTTGATCTCGCCAAAAAGGCCGGTCAAACACGGCAATATATTTTGCGTGAGGGGCCATCCAGGTATCTGTCTCTCGCCACTGTCTTGCAAGCTCATTCGGCAAGGCCGGCGAAAACGTAAGCTGCGACTCAACTAATCGGGGTGGCATTGCCAACAGCACATGTTCTGCAAAGTGGCTAAAGGTTTCCCCGTTCGCATTCTCGCTCACCAGCTCCACATGTCGATCTGCAATGCGCAGATGGCGAACCGCCTGGCCCGTCACAACTCGCGCTGAATCAATCCGCCGGTATAACGCATCAATGAGCGAATACATGCCGCCGGCAATTCGCATGGATGGCGGAGAATTGGTGTACCCACGCGTTCTCTCAGGCGGCTGATTGGATGAACGTTCCAGAAGCATATTGCCGGTTTCAAACTGCCGGAACGTCTTCAGCTCGAGTTCATCGACCAGTCGCGCCATATCGGTCTGGAACGCGGGCCAAAACCAGGCAGGCCCGAGATCGAAGCCCTCACTACCTGCAATCCGTCCACCAAGAACCTCCCTGGCCTCAAGGAGGACATAGTCTTTGATGCCCTTTTTCTCCAGTGAATATGCAGCGTATAAACCCGCCAGGCCGGCGCCGATGATGGCGATGCGTGTGTTTTGCATGAATAGACTTCCAGTTATAAACCTGTCGCCTCGGAATTAAAGGCTCTGACCCGAACTTTCAAGAAAAGGTAAACAGGCGTGAGCGCCCTGATAAGCTCTGTGTCTGCAACCTGTCTATTAGAATCAACGCCCGACTAGTGGTTTTTCTATCTCGGAGCATAGCGAGGGGCAAAATCTCGCATTAAAACCGAGCTTTGTAGCTTTGAGGCAACAAATGCACATGCTGTTCAATTGAACCCGGCAAAACGAAAAATCTTGGCGCAGTGGTAAATTCGTAAACCCGGTACAGTCGAAAGGCGTCGGAGTAGTCGTTGGAAAATGCTCGCTCGTTCTCACTAACGAAGAACGGCAAGTACTTCCCGGAGTTGGTAGCCTTCACTTCCAGAAAGCGCTCTTGATCGCCATCCGCATCAAAAGAGCGAATGTCGAAACCCAGTCCGTCGCCACGCTCTTTACTCGCCCACTCCACATCCGCCGCCAGGTCGCGTCTTCCTTGAGCGGTAAGCCTCTGCTTCTCCATGCGAAGAACAAATTCTTCTGCGCGCTCACCCAAATGCTGATTTCGGCGCTCCCTTTCCGAGAAGTCGATACGTTTCGCCAAGTAGCTGGGTCTGCCCTCGGCGACATGAGGAATACGCTCTGGCGGTTCCGGATCAAACACCGAATCCCAACCAAGATCATAATATTCCGCCTCATCAGCGACCTTATCGGCGACGAGATTTACTTCATCAACGATCTGCTGGTGGCCAGCAAGGTATGACAGTACGACCTGTTTGAGCTGTTGCTGATAGTTGAAAGCGGGTTTGTAGCCGGGAATATATGGAAGTCCCAACTCTAATAACACAGCACTTACGTTCTGGTGTTTGTATTCAATCGATCCCTCAGAGCGATTATTCAAACGCGGCAGCAGTGCCCTCCTGTGCGCTGCTTTGCTGTATGGCGCTCCGACCAATTGTTTCTCTAGCATCGTCACGTAATCATTGACTAAAAACTCACACTCCAACCAGTCCCAACCGCCACGTTCAGGTTTGAGGAGGTCACGAATTGACTTCTCATCAAGGCTTTTCAACAGCGCGGATCTCAGAAGCTCCCGGGCAATCTGATTGCCGAGCAACTCGAACAACTCATCATCCAGATACGCATGGTCGATATGGTTATTAACGACCCCAGGCGATGTTGCCTTTGTCAGCTGCTCATATGACCCATGCTGACCGGGTTTGATTTTGTGATGCCAAAACCCCTCGCTGCGAAGATGAAAGAACGGTAGGTGGGGATTATTGCGATCATTTGATGTGGCCAGTGGCTGAAAACGTTTGGTGAATTGGCTCTTCAACTTCTCATCAAATCTGAATTGGTTGGTCTTCGTTTCACCCGACTCAATAAGATCCATGACTGCCTGCAACATGGCGACTTTATGAGGGCTCTTATTAGCGCCACCACTGTTCAGGCGAAGCGTCGAAAAGCGCTTCTCGTAATCAAGCAAGCTCACCGGCCACTCCAGTAATCGGCTTTCTCCGGGATGACCCATCGCACCCCACCCCGGGGGTCTGGCTGATCACCGGCATACCTCGGGATCAAGTGACAATGCATGTGCGAGATCGTCTGCCCTGCAGCCGCACCGCAGTTCATACCGATATTGTAGCCATCAGGCTGATAACGTTCTTCAAGCCATCGTTTGCCCTGCTCGACCAGCTCCATGACGGCTTGTTGTTCAGCACCGGTAAGATCAAACCAGTCTCCGGCATGACGATTGGGCACGATCAACAAATGGCCTTTAGAAACCGGAAAGCCATCCAGGCGGATATGAGCTAACTTATTGGATGGCAATGGTTCATGTTCTGATGCTTTATTGACGGAGCAAAATGGGCAATTCTGTCTCATTGCAAGCTTCCAAACATAGATCCCAATCAGGCGCACCCAACGAATCGAATAAAGTTAAACCCTTAACTTCCGTAAATTTCTCCAACTCCTGATATTCCAAAACGTGCCCTTGGATTCAGCCCGCCGCTTACGATTTTGCGCTGGAATGAAACTCCGGACGAAAGCCTGTGGCCAAAAGATTCACCACTGAGCGTGGGGTCAGGACATCAACACAATCAGGGAATGTTTCCTGCTCTGCGGAGCTATACCCGTCAAAGCTCCATTCCAGCATTTTGCCGTCGCAAACAGCGTAGCTCTTCTCATCAAGCTCAAACATCGTCCCATGAGGCAGATCCAAGAGCCGGCCTCTCCACGTCACTTTGTTTTCATCCTCAATTCGCTCCCGGTGCAAAACTTCATCCATTTCCCGGGCACGGATTGCTGCCCCCCCATCCAACTTATTCCCTTCCATCCATGCATTACGAAACTCGTTATAACGGCTCCGCCGGCACTCTGCACAGGGTCGGTGGCCTGCCGCAAGCGCCGTAACCTCATCGAGAAAGAAAAGTTCTGTATAGGATTTCGGGGACATCAACTCCCTTTTCCGACCCTTGAACTCTAGCAGACAAATGATCCAGGCCTTGGTTTTGAATAAGCGCTTGAGCTCTTTGTTCCTGTCATGAAGAACCCCACGATTCCCCATGAACGTGCCCCGGGCAATGTGGCGTTCAATGAAACCCTGAGGGAGGACTCTGTTTTGCAAAGGCATTGATACTAGCTTCCTTGTAAAGGATTTGGTCAGCCGCGACAGGCGTGAATCGCCAAGGTCTTTCACGGAAGAGAAACAATCCAATCCAACCTTTTGATTCGAAGACTGGCCGGAATCATCTCCATATGATGGAGGCTATTTTGAACAACAATTTCTGGCGCGCTTCGAGTGCATCAGGGCCAAAATGGTCAATAGGCTCTAACTCTAGGCCAAACCTTTCCTTTAGCTGAGTCATATCTAGTTTTGATTTATACGCATCAGCACGAAGGGTTTCATTCCAATAGAGTGTATTGGCGTAGGTCTTGAGTTTGTCGGAATAGGCTTCGTTATTGCTCGATATATTGTCCTTTCCTTTTAGCAACAAGATGCCCCCTAGCCTATTCCTCTCCATGTCGAAACGTTCTTCATCACCCTCGAATAGTGCCATGTTTTCTTCGTTGTGCGCCAGGATATGCTCGATATGAAAGCCAGTCTTCGCGCCGGTCTTCGAGACAAGATCGGAAATACTGTGTTTCATATTGAGGTTAAGTTCCCTGGCGAGGAACTCATCAATTCTGGCAAAAAAGTACCGTTTAAAGCGAGTATTCAGGCCGATTCCCGTTTGCTTGAAGAATGCATACTTGAAAGGCTCTTCAACTTCTGTCAGTCGTCTCTTTGCCAATGTAGCAATCAATTCGTGATCAAAAGCTGGGCGAATCTCATCCAAACCCTTATCTCGAATGGTCGCTGAAATCCGGAAGAGCATTTCCTGAAAGGCATTGCTATCGTATGCACCTTGAATCTGCAACAGCGCAAACAACCGATCTAACTCAGCCGGAATCAGGCTAAGCTTCTCACTCTCAACGTCGTCCCATAGGCTGCAAGACGACAAAATCAACATTAGGGCGCCATCTAGCCCGGATTTCTCATGAAGAAGGTAGCATGAGGAAGGAAGAAGCGGCTTAAAGTGTTAGAATTCAAGTTCCTACACAAAAACCCACACTAAAAGCCGCTATCCAAAATGATACCTCAAAAACTGACCTTCTCGCCAC
>NZ_JBSXOI010000053.1:0-2400 GCF_056859395.1 Marinobacter sp. L-80 | reverse complement strand
CTGAACAAGCTCCATGCCAAAGATCATCCCCGTTGCCACCTCCATGATGGCCATAGCGTTGAAATCTCCATCGGCCTCCGTCATCACCGGTGCTTCGTTCAATTGGCAACGTACTCTCCTGATTCTTTTAAATCTAACGCCGGCGGTAATGGGCGACAACGGAGCGCAGCGTAGTTGGCGTCCCGTTGACCGCTTTGTTAGCCCCTGAGTTCAAAATCTTCCCGAATCACCTCCGGATGGCGAAAAGCAATCTCGATGAGCGCCTTTGCCGGCCCGGAAGGTTTACGTCGCCCCTGCTCCCATTCCTGTAGCGTGCGCGGAGAAATATGGAGCACCTCGGCAAACTCTCGTTGTGTAAGACCAGTCTTGCCGCGCGCCTCTGCGACCTCATTTGGCTCCACACGACTGACTCGTGCCGCTTTGCCTGCTTTCATTTCTTTAACAGATTGGAGCAGCTTGTTACCAAGCTCCTCAGCACTCAGAGTCTCATTACTCATTTTCCAATACCTCACGAATCGACTTCAGGATATGCGCGGGTATGTTCTCCTTGACGGCCTTCTTGTAGATCACCAACAACCAGATCTCACCATTTGCCAATCTGGTGAAGTAGATAACTCGCACTCCACCACGCTTCCCTGAACCCGCCACCGACCAACGAACCTTTCTACATCCACCGCTACCTGGAATGGGATCGCCAATTTCAGGATTGGCTGCCAGCCAGGCAAAGAACGAATTCCGTTCCTCCTCAGTCCAGATCTTTCTGGCATCTGCTTCGAATGTAGGGGTTTCGATGATGGTAAACATGACGATTAATATACGTCATTGACGGATTTTTGCAAGGTGGCGGATGAAAGGGTTAACGCCGAAGCTCACCGGCGGCAATGGAGCGCAGCGGAATTGCCGTCCGGTGCAGCGACTTGTTATACGGCATTTGTGAGCACGACGCCGACGACCCAAGAAATAACAGCAGCTATGATGGTTGGAACTCGGCTCTCCAGACCAAACGCTCGAAACTGACCAAAAAATATACCCGCCGCCAACAGAAGATACCCCAGATTGGCGAACCCATACCCGAGAATACCAACTACAGATATTGGTGTTTCAGAAAGCGAAAGCATGGCCGCAACTGGATACAGCAACGCAATAAAGCTGACAAATGGGAAACGCTGGGCCGGAATGAGGTCGCGGTACTGCTCGATGAAGCGCGATTGAGATTCTTCCATTCTTTCGGGGTCTGCGTATAGCTTAACCGTGCGGCCGATACTTGGAACGGGCAGATAGTACGGACCGGAAAATCCCTTTGGACGTTCTGAATCATCGGCGAGCACCCAGGTGGTCTCGCTTTCAAAGTGCTCAAGTGCTTCGTTCGGAAGCTTTGACGCCAGTTTCCAGAACGACAAGCGGCCAGCAAGGCTGAAGAACAAGGCCAAGCCAACCAAAACCGCTCCGAAGATTAAAGTTGCGACCGTTGCTTCGTTCATGGTGTTCCCTCTGCCGTATAACGCCGCAATCACGCGCTTGTCGCGTGCATTGCCTTGTTGTCTGATTTTTGTAGGGACGCACGATGAATGGCGTCAATGTGGACCAAGGCGCTATCAACGTACTCGAACCCACATTCATACCCATCGAAGGCCACGAAAAGATCTGTGCCAGCAAGAACTACAGCTTCGGCACCCTGTTCTTCACACATTGCCTTTCCGGCTTGGAATATGGTCGTTCTCTGATCTTCGCTAACAGCCCCAGACACTGCGATATTCATGTAGGCTTCGTGAACTTCATCTAAGCTTTCTCCAGGCGGCACAACGATTTCGACCTCTTGAAAGCTATCGAAAAGTCGCGATTCCATAACCACTTTATTTCCTAACACGCCTACCTTGGTATACCCCTTCTCAAGCAGAACGTTTTCAAGTCCAGATAACGCGTCAATGACAGGGATAGGTGATACGTCCCGCAGTTCGGAAATGCAAAAATGCCCTGCTATTGAAGTCACTGCCAACACATCAGCACCTGCGGCGCTCAAACGGTTAGCCAATGCTTGGAAAATTCCCACCTGTTTATCTACGTCACCAGTCTGAATGTTGCCTATCAAATCGCTCGCTTGTGCATGACAGATAGTCAGCTCCAAATCGCTATGACTACCAGATGCCTGACGGGCTCTCACAAGGTTACGGTAATAGAATTCTGTGGCGGCCGGTCCAATACCGCCAATCAGTCCGATATGCATAGATACCTCCGTGTGATGTGTTTATTCCTTACAGATAACGCCGCCAGCATGCGCGGCTACGAAATGGAGGCGAAGCCGCAATGTAGTAGGCGTCGCCGTGCCTGGCCTTGTTAAATTCAGTCTGACTGATTGCCATAGAGCCGAGCCCCATGAACGATGTGAACATAGAAAAGAAG
>NZ_JBSXOI010000052.1:0-18788 GCF_056859395.1 Marinobacter sp. L-80 | reverse complement strand
CCTGAGGCCAAAAAAGATGTTGGTGGCTATCTGATGGACTACTACAACCGGCAACGACCTCACACGTTCAACGGTGGTATTTCTCCCGTTGCCGCTGAGGAAAACCTTAAAATACTGTCCGGGATTAGTTGACCACTACAGGGTCATCATGAATGTTACAACCATTGGCATTGATCTGGCGAAAACTGTGTTCAGTATTCACGGCACCAATCAAGACGGCAAGGCCGTGGTTCGTAAACGGCTCAATCGCCCTAAGCTGCTGGCGTTCTTCGCGTAACTGCCACCGTGCCTGATCGGCATGGAGGCCTGTTCCGGTGCCCATTACTGGGCTCGGGAGTTAACCAAACTTAGCCACGATGCTTGGATCACGTACTCACCAATGTTCGCTATTGTTTAATTGCGTCCCCTGCTTACAAGGCTTGTTGTTTGCCTCCAATCTTTCCGTTCCAGCGAGACTATTCCAAACTCCGAGTCGGACGCCGAATTTAGCACTTTGTGTGGAAGCCCAGGCCAGCGCCCTATTCTAGAATCAACTTTAAGTTTGTTTAGCACTTTGTGTGGAAATCGTGCCGTAACCCTCTGATTCTCTGTTTCACGGGTTTAGTACTTTGCTTGGTCGTCTATTCGGCCAACAAGGAACCCGCCGCACGCGGGTCCCCCCCTTGTTTAGCCACTGGCTATGACACAGCCTGTAATGCCATGCGTTCGCCCGTATCCCTTGTGCCACGTGGCTTTCAGGGGTTTTCAGGCTTGAATACTGGGCCGTAATTTAAGGGGGGCGGCCGATTTTGGAGTTTGTACCCCCCCCTATTAGTCGGAGGGTGGTTGGCCGAGATTCAGTGTTAACAAGTGGTACTGAGCTGCGCACTGTCGCAGATATCAAACACAGTCAGAAATCATCCATACGGCCAATCTGGCGGGCCAGGCGCTTGGTTTCATTCTCTCCCAAGGTCAGGAGCGACTGGAGCAGCTCCCGTGCTTCGGGAATTTCGGCTTTTTCGACAAGGGTCTGATAGAGATCAAGAATTTGCTCGTGGACGTCGAACACTTCACGGCAGATGCCAGCAATATCAAGCCTCACGTATGGCTCGTCGCAGGTCCGATGGGTTTTTATGGGATCATGAGATAGATAATCGTAAACGCGACTCTCCAATGCCTTCGCATCTCCCTGGCGCTCAAACTCCCTCACAATGCGCTCGATTTCAGATTCATGGGTGGCCAGATAGTCCAACAGGGCCCTTGCCTGCTTGTCTTCGTGCTTTGTTTCACAATGGGACAGACACCGCGCCAAGTGCGAGTGGAGCTTGCTCGTCCAGTCAATTAGCTCTCCGAGTGTTTTGATATCCATACGGGCTCATCCCTCGCGGAAGGTATACTTTAAAAAATACACTTAAACGCTGTTTCCGAACAGGGGCCTTTACTCGACTCCAATGCACTCCACCGGGCATAGCGAACGCAATGACCCCCGCACCCAGGCCGATGCAGCCAATGGCAAATTGTTCGCTCATCACCGCGCTTTGCACTGCGTCCGGCCCAGCAGCAGAGCTCATCCGGCCTACCGGTGATCCTTCTCGTAACGCCGACGCAGTAACATTGAGTTACCAATGACCGAGAGCGAGCTGACAGTCATCGCCACTACACCAATCATCGGATGCAGCAGCCCCGCCGCAGCTATAGGAATAGCCGCAGCGTTGTATCCACTGGCCCATAGGAGGTTCTCAACGATCTTTTTGAAGGTCGCACGTGACAGCACCATGGCGTCAACAACACCAGATAATTCGCCACGGACCAGGGTAACGTCAGCAGCTTCGATAGCCACATCCGCACCAGCGCCTATGGCAATGCCTACGTTAGCCTGTTTGAGTGCCGGGGCGTCGTTAATGCCATCACCCACCATGGCAACATGATTGCCGTACTTTTCCTGCAGTTCCCGAATGGCATCCACCTTACCTTCCGGCAACACCCCGGCGCGAACCTCGTCGATGCCTACTTCGCGGGCAACCGCGTTGGCTGCACGCTCGTTGTCACCAGTAATCATCACAACATACAGTCCTTGCTCGTGCATGGCCCGAATGGCGGCCACCGATTCGTCCTTGAGCGTGTCGGCTACCGCGACAATGCCGTAGGCCTTGCCGTCACGGGCAACAATAACGGCAGTTCTGCCCTGATCCTCAAGGTCGGAAAGACTCTTGTCCAGGGCCTCCAGTCCATTAACGCCCTGCTCTTCCAGCAAGAGGCGGTTACCAATCAGCACGGTGCTCTCACCGACCCTTCCCGAAACACCTCTGGCGCCGGTGGAGCGGAAATCAACAACGTTCCCGGGTTTGATTCCACGTTCCCGGGCACCGTCCACAATGGCACGGGCGATGGGATGCTCAGAAGCATTTTCTACCGCGGTGGCAAGCTCCAGCAGTTCGGTCTCCGAAACGCCGTCGGCGGGTACTACATCGGTAAGCTTCGGCTCACCCCTGGTAATGGTGCCCGTTTTATCGAGGACCATTACCTTGACGTCCTTGAAGGTCTGAATGGCCTCTCCAGAACGAATCAGGATGCCCCGCTCGGCGCCGACGCCCGAACCCACCATCAGCGCAGTCGGCGTTGCCAACCCCAATGCACAGGGGCAGGCAATTACCAGCACAGCAATAGCCGCCAGGATAGCCAGCACCGGCGTGGCCGCCGTCGGGTCTACCCACGGCAGGAAAGCGGCGCCCCATTCAAGGATTGGTCGGAGTGTATCGCCTGCAAACAGCCAGACCACAAGACTGCCCAGGGCAATAACAAGAACCAGCGGCACGAAGCGACCGGTCATGCGGTCAGCAAACTCCTGGATTGGCACCCTGGAGCCCTGAGCCTCGTCGATCAGTTTCACCACCTGGGCCAGAAAGGTATCACCACCAACACGGGTAGCCTTGACTCTCAGGCGACCTTCCTTGTTGATGGTGGCACCAATAACCGTGTCTCCCGTGCTTTTGTATACCGGGACAGACTCGCCAGTGGCAATGGATTCATCCAGATGACTCTCACCATCCACCACTTCACCATCAGTGGGCACCTTGTCACCGGGCCGGACAATCATGATGTCGCCTGGAGCCAAATCCTTCACGGGAATTTCGACCTCTTCCCCTTCCCGTTCCACGCGGGCGGTCTTAGCGCCGAGGGTGAGCAATTTCCGGATGGCCTCCGAGGCCTTGCCCTTGGCTTTTGCTTCCAGGTACCGACCAAGCATATGGAAGGTCATGATGGTAACGGCCATTTCGATGAAAGAGGTCATCGGATAGACAAAGCCCACCAGACCAATCAGGTAGGGGGGAAGGCTGCCCATGGAAATGAGCACATCCATGTTGAAGGTGCCATTCTTCAGTGAACGCCAGGAAGCCTTGTGGGTAGCGGCACCGCCATAAAAAAACACTACCGGGAAGCCGAGCACTGCAATAATAGCCAGATACCCCGGAATGGGCTGCCAGAACATATGAAACATCATCAACACCATGATCAGTGTTGTCGGTACCGCAGCGATCCAGAACCTGCGTAATGCAAGCTTCAGATAGGCCTCTTCAACGGCCGAGTCCTCCTCCTGACTGGCATCTCCCTCAAGAGCGACAGCAGCAACATCATATCCGGCGCCCTCTATCAGCTCTTTCAGCTCATTTTCTGTCGGCCCATCCGAGCCGACTACCACGCTCACTGTGTGATTGGCTATGTTGGTTGACGTCGTCTGCACGCCGTCGTGTCGCGCAAGCGTACTCTTGATAATACCCGCACAATGGTCGGACCCCATTCCGGGTACCGTGACCCTGAAAGTCCTGCCACCCACTTCCCTCACGGAGGCCACATCGTAACCGGCACCCTCCACAGCGTGTTTTAAGGCTTCCCCGTCAGGCCCCGACGCAAGGGAGCGAACACTCACCTTATGTTTGGCAATGTTAGTCTCTATCTGGTCGATTCCGTCCAAGCGGCCAATCGTTTTGTTGATAATGCCGGCGCAGTGGTCTGACCCCATTCCCGGCACAATCAGCTCAAGGTCCCTTTGCCTTTGCGGTGCCTGTGTTTTCGTACTGTTCATCAAGATCTCCCGTCATTGTTTCTGTTGCTTGGCCAGTCACTGAACGCTATGAAATAAAGTAATACGAGATTGACGATGGGAATCAGTATCAGGAAGCCCATCCAGCCCGGATACCCGGTACGCTGGCAAATACGCCAGGCCGGAATCACAACTACAATGGCAATCACCAGCATCCACAGCCAGTGCCCTGCCCACATGGTGTTGCCAAACATATTATCTTCCGTCATAGCACTGCCCTCCACGTCGAATGCCGGTTAATGGTGATCATGAGCATGAGATTCCTCATCTCCCGATTGCCGGGAATTCTCGGACTTTTTCAAAAAAATCTGCTCTGCCACTGCAATAACGATCATGGTGGCCACCGCAACACCGATGACAAACGGGTCCGTATTCAGCTTGACCCACACAAAGCCCCCAAGAACGAGCAAATCCAGCAAAATGGCCATGACTGGCACCCAGGCGCTGGCCTTCACGTCTTCGCGTAGATAACGAAGAACACCCCAGTGAATCGCAACATCCATTACCAGGTAGAACACGATACCCAGCGCAGCAATCCGGGAGAGGTCAAAAAAGGCCGTCAGGACCAGCCCTAGGACCACTGTATAAACCAGGGTGTGCTTCTGAATACTGCCTGGCATGCCGAAATGCCGGTGGGGGACCAGTTTCATTTCCGTCAGCATCGCCAGCATCCGGGACACCGCAAAATGCTGGCCAGAATGCCTCCGGCAGTAGCCATCATGGCAATGGCAACGGTGAACCACACGGCGTACTCCCCCAGTGCCGGGCGGGCGGCGGCGGCAAGGGAGTAGTCCTGTGTCTCGATAATCTCGGCCAGGGACAAGTTGCTGGCAACAGCAAAACCAACCAACGTATAGATCACCACGCAGGCTGCAATGGAAATAATGATCGCCCGTCCTACGTTCCGCTTGGGGTCTATTACTTCGGAGCCGCTGTTGGTAATGGTGGTGAAGCCCTTGAAAGCTAGAATTCCGAGCGCGGTTGCTCCAAGGAAGTTGCCCACAGTTCCGGCCTCTCCGGGATTCGAGAAGTCAACCGATATGGAGTCGGCGACCCATACCCCCACCAACCCGAAAATCAGTATGCCGCCGATTTTCAGGACGCCGATAACGGAAGCCACACCCTGAATCATCCGGTTACCCAGCAGATTTATGAGAAACGCTGCCAGGATCAGTGACACCCCGAGAATGGGCACCATTCGCCCGCTTTCGTCGCCACCGAAGAGCTGCATGGTGTAGGAGCCGAACGTGCGGGCCAGAAAACTCTGGGCGATCACCATGGAAAAGTACATCAGCAAGGCGTTAAATGCGGTCGGCAGCCGGTTTCCGTAGGCCTTGTGTAAGTACATGCCGATACCGCCCGCAGACGGGTACGCATCGGAAATTTTGATGTAGGAATAAGCACTGAAGCTGACGATCACGGCGGCCGTCAGAAACGCCAGGGGGAACAGAACGCCCGTCATCTGTGCCATCTGTCCGGTCAACGCAAAAATACCAGCGCCTATCATGACACCGGTACCCAGCATGACGGTTCCTGGCAGGGTGAGACTGCCTTCCTGATAGCGAGTGGTTCTGTCTTGCTCCCTGCTCATTCAACCACCGGTTATTGTCGTTTCTATTTACGCTTCATAGGTGGGATTTTGGAACAGCAAAACGGATCATGTTTTGCGTTGGCCCGAACATTGTCGTCTGTAAACCGACACCACGCCAGTTTCCGCTGGGTCCACCACCCGGCCTGCAACCCGCCTCCGTGGGTTTTGATCAGTTCCATTAATTCGTCAAGAGACCAATGGGTTCCATCGTAGACGACATGCAGCTGGTTGTTCGGTTTGCGCTCGGCAAAATCAACACAGGGATGATGGTTGAGTTCATGGATGAAATCGCCCCACTGACTCTCGCCAAATCACTCACCATTTTGGCACGTAGATGCCGGTGAGGTGAGGAGGAGTCCATCCCATTGATTCAGGTTACTGATGAAAATGAATAATCACGGTAATCCTGATGCCTATGCGCCGTATCCTCTTGGCCGTGTAGCGACAAACGTCAGGCACTCACCCAACCGATCTCATTGTACCCGGCGTCGAAAGACCCAAAGGGAGAAAATAAACAGCGTGACACCGATTACCAGCAAGGCGAGAGCCTCATCCCAGAGAACCGCCAGGCCGGCGCCTTTGAGGAAAATACCGACGATGATATCCATGTAATAACGCAGTGGACTCAGCAGGGAGAGGCTTTGCAGGAAAGGCGGCATGGCTTCTACCGGCGTCAAACTGCCCGACAGGAACATCAGCGGGAAAAGTCCGAAAAAGGAGAGCAGCAACGCCTGCTGAAGGGTCCGGCTGTAGGCGGCAATCAGTACGCCCAGCGCAATCGCACTGAGCAAAAAGATGGCGGTCAGCACCAGAAATAAAAGCAGACTGCCCTGAAGGGGCACATCAAAGACTCTGACAATCACCAAACTCGGAAAGATGGACAGTACGCCCATGATCAGCGTGGGTGTGACCTTGGCCAGGAACAGTTCCAGGGTGGAAATGGGCGTCACCAGCAGCTGCTCGATAGTGCCTCGCTCCTTTTCCCGGACAATAGAGGCGGCCGGGTGAATAACGCCCACCATCATACCGGCCAGAGCAATCATCGATAACACGATAAAACCCGATGTTGTCAGATCGGGGTTATACCAGATACGGATCAGGGGTACCGCGACCCCCTTCTTCCCGGCAGCAGGGAGCGCTTCGCGCTCCTGGCGCTGGACGATCTGCAGAGCATCATTGACG
The DNA here is from genome assembly GCF_056859395.1 of Marinobacter sp. L-80. NCBI lineage: Bacteria > Pseudomonadati > Pseudomonadota > Gammaproteobacteria > Pseudomonadales > Marinobacteraceae > Marinobacter > Marinobacter sp. L-80. The sequence goes on along the minus strand of NZ_JBSXOI010000052.1, from coordinate 11,934 downwards.
GCATTGGCGGCAATGTTGGAATTGGTGCCGTCCTGGAGCAACTGGAGCTGAGCACTCTTGCCAGCGAGAAGAGCACCTTCGAACCCGGCGGGAACGACCAACACCATGGTGGCATCGCCTTTCTCCAGGAGGTCAGTGGCGGTTGCCACACGGGTTTCCTGAAATTTCAGGTCGAAGGTTTCGCTCACCGCAAATTTCTGGATCAACGAGCGACTCAAGGCGCTGCGATCCTCGTCCACCACCGCCAGGGGCAGGTGGCTTACATCAAAACTGAGCGCAACGGCACAAATGACGACTTCAATGGTGTAAAGCCAAAGTATCAGGGTCAGTATCAACCGGTCACGAAAGAACTGCACGAGCTCCTTGCGCAACAAACCAAATAAGGCAATTCCCATCAGGCCACCTTCTGCTTCATTCGCCAGGCCGCGAAGACAAATACCAGGACCGTATAGACGATCAACATCATCAGATTTGGCAGAACGGCTTCAAGGCCGGCTGATTTCAGTACGATGCCCCGGGAGATTTCCATAAAATAACCGGCAGGGAAAAGCCAGCTATACAGTTGCAGGGCAAGAGGCATGGTGAACAGAGGGAACAGAAAACCGGAAAACAAAAACGACGGCATCAAGGTGACAATCAGCGTTATCAACATGGCCGCCAACTGGGTACGGACCAGGGATGAGACCAACAGGCCGATACCCACCGTGGTCAGCACATAAACGAAAGCGGACGTCAGCAGCAGTATCGGGCTGCCGGCAATGGGGACCTGAAACCAGGCAAACCCCACCACCATGACCATAAGAATCTCCAGGAAAGCCACCAGACCGTAGGGCACCAGCTTGCCGACAACAAACTCGGTTGAGGTGACCGGCGATGCATAGATCTGCTCAATCGTACCGGTCTCTTTCTCACGCACGATCGCCAGGGCGGTCAGCAGGGGTGGGAACGCCATCAGGATCACGGCAAATAACCCGGGGATGACGAAATTGACGCTGCGCAGGGAGGGATTGAACCAGACCCTGGCCTGGACCCGGACGGCGCTCTGACGCGGGGCGGGGAAATTTGCGATTACCGCCTCGGCATAGGCCGATGCCAATCGACCCAGAACAGGATAGCCTCCGTCCACGATCACCTGGACAGGCGCCTCGTCGCCTCTGAGCAGTTGCCGGGCCAAGCCGGCTGGAATCACCACGCCCATGCTGATGGTCGAGCTTTGCAGTGCCGACTCCAGATCGCGGAGATCGGTCGTTTTCTGCTCTAATTGAAAATACCGCGAGCTGTCGAAACGGGCTGACAGGTCGCGGCTTGCCGGCGTGTTGTCCAGATCGTAAATGCCCACGGCAACCTGTTCCACATCCAGATTGACCGCATAGCCGAACAGAAAAAGCATGATCAGCGGCATGATCACGGCCAACGCAATGGTAACCGGGTCGCGAATCAGCTCGCGACTTTCCTTGACGATGAGGGCGCCAAGCCGATGAGCCTTCATGGTCCCAACGCCCGGGAATTGGCCGTTCCCGCCTGTTCTATGGCCGCCGTGAAGAGCATCTCCACCGTGGCGTCGGCTTCGAGGCCGAGCGAATGATTCAGCGATGATCGGCTACCGTGTGCAAGCAGCCGCCCGTCCAGCATTAACGCCAAACGATCACAATAGGCCGCTTCCTCCAGGTAGTGGGTAGTGACCAGCACGGTCATACCGCTGGCGGCCAGCTCACGGATAACCCGCCAGAAACGGTACCGGGCGACGGGATCGACACCCGAGGTGGGCTCATCAAGGAACAAGACCCGGGGCCGGTGAAGCAGGCTGCAGGCCAGCGCCAGACGCTGGCGCAAGGCACTTGAAAGATCACCGGTGAGCTTGTCGGGAATATCTGTCAGCCCCGTTACTTCCCTGGCCCAGTCGATCGCAGCCCGCGCCGCGCCTCCGGCCAGGCCGTAGGCATTGGCAAAGAAGCGGAGATTCTCCCAGGGGGTCAGTTCCAGATAGAGTGAAAACCGTTGTGACATATAACCAATTTGCCGGCGCAATGCGGTGCTACCCCCGCCGGAGCTCACCCCGGCCACCCGGGCGTTGCCCTCATCGATGGCCACCAGCCCGCACAAGGCCCTGATCAGGGTTGTCTTGCCCGCCCCGTTGGGCCCCAGCAACGCAAGCAGTTCGCCAGATGGCGCCTCGAAACTCACCCGGTCAACGGCCTTGAAATGTCCGAAGCGGACGCTCAGGCCGGTGGCCACCAGCCCTTCCTCTTTTCCCCTGTCTTGCCGGGCCAATTCCGGAAACTGCTGCTCGCCGGCCCTCCTGTCCGTCCGCAGCACAAACAGATCCTCGAGCCGGGGCTCGGCCGCCGCCAGGTGGGTTCCCTCGGGCAATAACTCGGCGAGCTGGTTTTCAGCGATGTCCGCGTTCATCACCAGTCGCAGGTGATCCGGCAACCACTGCACTGAATGGACGCTGTCAATTTGAGCCAGGATGCCGGACAACTCCCGCAAGCCTCGTCCGGTATCTCCAGCATTTACAGTGAACACCCTTCCGGCGGCGGGCCTCAGCAGCTCTTCCAGCGACCCATCCGCAAGAACGCGGCCCTGTTCCAGCAGCAGTATCCTGTCGCAGCGCTCCGCCTCGTCCATGTAGGAGGTAGCCACAACCATGGTCAGGCCCTGCGACCGGAAGCGGTCGAGCATGGTCCAGAGATGGCGCCGGGACAGGGGGTCGACGCCGAGCCCCGGTTCGTCAAGGATCAGCAGCTCCGGTTCATGGACCAGATTGGTACATAGCGACAACTTTTTCTGCATGCCACCGGACAGTTTGGCGGCGGGCCTGTCAGTAAAGCGGCCAAGCCCCGACATGGATAGCAACCTTTCTGAACGCTCCCGATAGAGTTCGTCGGGCACATCCCGGATGCGAGCGGCAAAGCTCAGGTTTTCCTTGACGCTGAGTCGATCGTAAAGCGTAAATCCCTGGGACATATAGCCAATCCGGGCAGCAACCTGCTTGGCCTCACGACGGGTATCGAAGCCCAGGACCCGGCATTCCCCCACAGTGGGGTCCAGGATGCCAGCCAACATCTGTAACAGCGTCGTCTTGCCAGCGCCATCAGCACCGACAATGCCCACTCGTTGGCCGCGATCAACGGAAACATCCAGTGGCTCGATGACAACATTGTCTCCGAATTGGCGGCCAAGGCCTTTGGCGACGATGGGTTCCGGGGAAGACATGACGGCTCAGCGCGCCGGAACCGAGAGGGTCGCTGGCCACTCGGCGTCCGGATCCCAGCGAATCCAGGCATCTGCCGGCATACCCGGTTTCAGAGCATCGGCCGGATTATCCAGCACCAGGGTAACGCCATAGACCATCCGAACTCTCTCGTCGGGCATGTGGACATCGCGGGGGGTGAACTGGGCGAAATCGTCAATCCTGCCGACTTTGGCGGAAAAGTCCCCGGGCAAACCGTCCACGCGGATTCTGGCGGGATCCCCCAAGCTGATCCGGTTGAGGATATCACCGGGGACATAGACCTTGAGTTCGAGCTGCTGCAGATTCACCATCGTGGCCAGCGGCTGGCCGGTATCGACAACCTCTCCCGTCTCCACCGCCCGGATCAGGATGGTTCCGGAGAGCGGCGCGGCAACCTCCGCTTTGTCCAGTTGCGATTCAGCCAGTGCCACCTGCGCCGCCCTTGCAGCCACCTGTTCTTCGGCGGCATCCTTCTGCCGCTGGAGAGACTCAAGTCGGCCCCGGGCCTCACTGACGGCATTTTCCGCCTGATCCAGATCACTCGAGCTGGCCAGATTGCGGGACCGCAAGTCCCGGATCCGCTGCCGTTGTTTCTCGGCATTCTTGAGATGATGACGCCAGGTGGTGATTTGGCTGTCGAAGCCGTCACGGACTTCCCGCGCCGAGGCCAGCTCGGCCTGTGCCGAGCGCAGGCGGTCTCTGGCATCGGCGGGGTCGATCACGGCTACCGTGTCGCCAGCCGAAACCTTGCTGCCTTCCGCGAGATGGTGCTCGATGACCCGACCGGCCACTTCGGCCGCGATCCGCACTTCCCGCCCCTCGATATGGCCATTGCCATAGACGATTCCCTGCGGCAAGGGCTCTTCCCCAAACAGAACAAAAACCCCATAAGAACCGCCGGCGAGCACCAACACCGCTATCAGAGACCAGAGCCAGGATTGGGATTTCACCAAACACTCCTTATGACATTACTGTTCAGGTTGGAGCCGGGATCAGGGCCACTGCCTCTCACTCCAGCCAATGAGATCGCCCACTCTAGCACACGGCAGCCGCCGCGACCAAGGTCGTTGCCGGATCTTAAGCGGCTCATTCAGGTCGCCCTCGAAGATGGCCGTCAGGGCATCGTCAAAGACGCAAAATGGATTGGTAGCCTGCCACATCCACCTCAAACCGGGTGTTCTGACGCAAGTGATCCTTCATGGCCTCCAGCGCATCAGGGTCTCCATGAATCAAGTTGATCGGCGTTTCGGGGGCTAAGTCACTTTGAGCCAGCCACTGTTCAATCTCTGTGAAATCTCCATGTCCGGAAAGCCCACTCAACACCTCCAGCCGGGCCTTGACCGGAATCCAGTCGCCGTGGATCTTGATCCTTTCCGCTCCATCAACCATTTTGGCGCCTCGTGTCCCCCCTGCCTGATAACCGGCAAAGATAACGGTTGTGCGGTGCTGGCCGAGGAGACGCTTGAAGTGATGAAGAATGCGACCGCCCGTTGCCATACCGCTGCCTGCAATAATTACGTGCGGGTAGGCCTGATCAGCCAGCGCCTTGGAGTCCTGGACGCTGCGGCTATAATGAACGGTGCTGCACATTTCGTGGCATTCTGAACTGCTCAACCGATGCTGATCTTCGTAGCGGCAGTAAATCTCAGAAACATCAATCGCCATGGGGCTATCCAGATAAACTGGCAACCTTGGAATTCGTCCCGCCTTCATCAGGTCGGTGAGCATATGTTGCAAGACCTGCGCTCTGCCCACGGCAAAGGCTGGAATCAGTATATTGCCCCCTTTGTCGACCGTTTCGTTGACGATGTCCGCCAGTTGTGACGACAAATCCACGTCTTCGTGGCGACGATCGCCATATGTTGATTCCAGCATCAGCATGTCGAGTGCTGGCAGGGGTGCCGGTGGCCTCATGAAAATATCATTGAGGCGGCCCACATCGCCGGAAAAACCGACGCGTTTACCTTCCGCCTCGATGATGACACAGGCCGCCCCGAGAATGTGCCCGACCGGTCGCAGATGAAAGCGTATATCACCGAGCTGGATCACTTGGTGAAAGTCCACCGACTGAAACAGCTCCATGCAGGCTTCTGCATCCTCCTGATCATACAGGGGCTCCGGATTCTCATGCCTGCTCAGCTTATGGCGGCCGAGGTAATGTGCCTCCTCTTCCTGAAGATGGCCGCTATCGGCCAGCAATATGCTGCATAGCTCTCGGGTGGCATGATGGGTATAAACCGCCCCCCGGAAGCCCTGCTTGTACAACACGGGGATGTAGCCTGAATGATCCAGATGGGCATGGGTCAGAAGCACGGCATCCAGCGAGGCAATATCGAGCGGCAACGGTTGCCGGTTGCGCTTTCTCAGCCACTTGTACCCCTGAAACAGGCCGCAATCGACCAATACACGTGTCTGGCCGGTTTCAACCAGGAACTTGGAGCCGGTCACGGTTTCCGTGCCACCCAGAAATGTAATGTTCATCGGCGCTCATCCTCCACCTGATTGAGAAAATGCCTGACCGGCGGCACCAGCAACTCGCTGACATCGATCTCATTGCTGCTGTGTGGAACCGTGTTGGTGGTCACCAGCGTCTGCAGGCCGGTACCCAGAAGGTAGGTGTCCGAGGCCTCCGCAAAAATGCCATGCACCGCCGCACACAGGATGGCCTCCGTGCCTTGTGCCTTAAGTGCCCTGACACACTCGCCAATGGTGCGGCCGCTGGAAATAACGTCATCAATGATGACGGCTTTCCGGCCGTTATACGCCGAGATATCCGGCAAGGTGACTTCAACGCGCCGGTCACCCAGACGCTGCTTGGTGCCAATGACATAAGGATGGTTACTGGCCTGCGCGATACTTGATACCCATTGCTCACTTTCCGCGTCCGGACCTACCAGCAACAGACCGTTTTGCCCCCGTAGCCAATCCGCCAGCGCCGGTGCTCCCTGAACAACTTGCGTGGGTATGCTGTAGATTTCGTCAAGAGACTGGTACCTGTGCAAATGTGGATCAACGGTGATCAGCCAGTCGATATGTAAAGACAAAGACTGGGCAAACACCCTGGAAGTGACCGCCTCCCCTTCTTCGAAGCGTCGATCCTGGCGCATATAGCAAAGATAGGGCGCCACCAACCCAATCGACCTGGCACCGAGTTCCCGGAGAGTTTCAAAGAGAAACAGGAGAGCAAGGTATTTGGTGTCTGGATGCGTTAGGTCGGCCAATATTACGCAGTTCGCACCTTTGACTGATGTGAGCACACGTAAGTAGGACTCACCATCAGGGAACCTCCGCACCTCCAAACTTCCCGGCTCCAGATTGAGCCGATCACAAAGTTTTTCCCGTAATGGATGGGGAGCAAGGCTGAACAACACACTTTTTTCAGTAATGCCCACAATCATTCCTCTCGCTTTACAGTGAAGATTGCCGGCCCCATATCGTTAAACGCCAGCGCATAATCCTGCTGCCCCGGACTGTCACTGAGCAATTCATAGAGAGGCTCTCCCTTAGTGACTCTATCACCGACGGTCGCCAGTAGCCGCAGCCCTGCGGTAGAGCTGGCAGGTGCACCTGCCAGCTTGGCGACACGGGCAAGCCGACGATTGTCGATAGACACGATTGTTCCGGATTCCGAGCACAGAACTGGGCGCCTAAAACGGGCTTCACCTAAGCTCCTCTGCCCTCCCTGAGCCTCTGTTATACGCTTGAACTGCCCCCAGGCAGAGCCGTTTTGAAGTAGTCGTTCTGCTTTGACCATCCCCTCTTTCACGCCACGACCATCAGCCAGATCGAACAAATGGCCAGCCAGCATGATGGCGCGGCTCCGTAGATCCTCCGGCGCACCCCGCTTTCCCTGCAACACGGCCAAAACATCACGGGCCTCCTCTGTCGGCCCGATCCCTGCACCAACCGGCTTGCTGCCGTCTGTCGCGATGCAGCGTACCTTCAGCCCACAGGCCGCCCCAACGCTTGTGAAAAGAGAGGCCAGCCGGTCGGCATCGCCGGGCGTTCGAACCTTGGCCGTCTCCCCCACCGGAATATCAATCACCGCATGGGTGGAACCGGCAGCAATCTTCTTGGACAGCACCGAGGCCACGAGCTGGCCCTCACCATCAAGGTCCAGCGCTCTCTCGATGCGAATCAACAGGTCATCAGCCGGGCTGAGGTTCATCGCCCCACCCCAGGCGAGACAGGCACCGGTTTCTCTGACCACACGGCGAATCTCGTTCAGCCCAAGCCTCACATTGGTCAGCGCTTCCATGGTGTCCGCTGTTCCCGCCGGTGAGGTGATGGCACGGGAGGAGGTTTTAGGCATTACTAAGCCTGCTGCGCTGACGATCGACACAACCAGCGGCGTGGTCCGGTTGCCCGGCAGGCCTCCAACACAGTGTTTGTCGAACACACGATCCACGCCTGGCCAATCGAGCTGTTGTCCGCAATTCACCATCGCCTGGGTCAAAGCAACAATCTCATCGAAACCTAATCTGCCACCCGCACAAGCGCTCAGGAAACAGGCTATTTCGACATCGCTGTATTTGTGTGCGGAGATATCGGAGACAATGCGGGCCATCTCAGCCGGAAGCAAGCTGTGTCCGAATACTTTCCGACGAACCAGACTCAAGGATTCGATATAGGGCGCATGATGTACTGAAACCAGGTCAGACTGAGCCACCCCGAGCCGCTCTATGGCGATATCTGAAAGCCCCGCATACCCCTTGGGAACCGTTTCATCAGACGAAATATTGAGAGTTGCGATGATGGAACGTCCCTGCGAGGAAATTCCCACCCTGGAACTGGCGGCGAATCCTTCTGAAAGGCACACATCACAATCACCACGCATGTAGACGACAGGCTCCTGATGAGTATTGATACCCATCTTGAAAACCCGTAACTGACTGGAAGACGCCACCATGTATCAACATCCTTTTCTGCGTTGAAGAATAATTTCAGTGTTCTGATCAGAGGTCGTTCATACGCCCTATCTGCCTGGCCAATCGCATAGCTTCGTTCTCTTCCATGGTTAGCAACGATTGCAGTAATTCTTTCGCCTCGGGAATCTCGGCTTTGTCGGCCATGGTGCGATAAAGGTCCTCTATCTGATCATGGAAATCGAATACTTCTCTGCATATGCCCTCAAAATCCAGCTGTGCGTAGGGCTCATCGCAGGTTCTGTGGGTCTTAATGGGATGGTGAGACAGGTAGTCGTAGACCCTTGTCTCCAATGCTTTGAAATCGCCCTGCGACTTGAATTCATTCACGATACGTTCCATTTCCGATTCATGGGTCGCCAGATAGTCCAGCAGCGCCCGTGCTCGCTCCTCTTCATTCTTCGTAGCGCAATGTGACATACACCTTGCAAGGTGAGCATGCAAATCCCGTGTCCAGCTAATAAGTTCTCCAAAGGTTTTGATGTCCATTTACCCGTTCCCCCTTGTTGTCATTAATCATGTCAGCAAACAGCAATTACCTACCACTTAAACTCATAAGCCTGAATTCACACTGAAAAACCCCAACAAAAGATGCAAAAAGAGTCGCTCAATAGCGTGGGCTTGATGAACATCAATTTTTCCAATTGGAAGTGTTCGTCTACCCTAAGCCGTCCAGTTGGGTGCGCTTTAACAGGAGTGCATTTACCGCAACAAGAGCGGAGCTTCCAGACATTGCGAGCGCCGCTACTTCTGGGCTTATCACCAACGGATAGAACACGCCTGCCGCCGCGGGAAAGGCGATGACGTTATAGCCCACCGCCCAGAACAGGTTCTGGTGCATCTTGCGCAGGGTAGCGCGCGACAGCTCGATGGCTCCCAGCACATCGTAGGGGTCGCTCTTCATCAGCACCACGTCAGCGCTCTCAATGGCCACATCGGTGCCGGCACCGATGGCGAAACCCACCTCCGCCTGGGTCAGTGCCGGGGCGTCATTGACACCGTCGCCCACCATGCCAACCTTCTTGCCCTGAGCCTGGAGCTCCTTGATCTTGTCTGCTTTCTGCCCCGGAAGGACATCGGCGATCACCATCTCAATGCCGAGTTCCCGGGCGATGCGCTCGGCGGTGGCCTGGTTGTCGCCGGTGAGCATCGCCACCTCCACCCCGCGTTCACGCATCTTTTTGACCATTGCAGTAGCGGTGGGGCGCGGCGCATCGGCAATGGCGATAAGGCCGACCAGCTTCCCGTCCTGGGCGACGTGCACCACGGTCTGACCCGCGCTCTGCAGACGCGCGGCCTCGTCCTTCAGGCTCGCCATGTCGACCTTCTCTTCGTCCATCAGCCGGCGGTTGCCGAGCAGCACGGTCTTGCTGCCAATCTCCGCCCGCGCGCCCTTGCCCTCGATGTTGGTGAAGCCGGTCAGCGGATCGAGCTGCAAGCCTTCGGCCTTACTTTGTATCGCCTTGGCCAGAGGATGGTCCGAGCCCTGCTCCACCGTCCCCGCCAGTGCGAGGACCGCCTCCTCGGTGCTGCCCGCCACCACGACCACCTCGACCACCTGCGGCTCGCCCATGGTCAGGGTGCCGGTCTTGTCGAAGACCACAATATCCAGCCGGGTGGCATCCTCAAGTGCAGAGGCATTCTTGAACAAGATGCCGTTCCTGGCGCCGAGGCCGGTGCCCACCATCACCGCCATGGGCGTGGCAAGGCCGAGGGCATCCGGACAGGCGATCACGAACACGGTGATAGTCAGGGTCACGGCAAGCAGCAGGCTTTGGCCGATCCACCAGAACCAGACGGCGAAGGTGAGCAGGCCGATTACGATGGCAATCACCACCAGCCACTGTGACGCTTTGTCCGCCAGCAGCTGCGCCGGGGCCTTGGAGTTCTGCGCCTCCTGCACCAGCTTGACGATCTGCGCTAACGCGGTGTCGGAACCTACCTTGGTGGCGCGATACCTGAAGCTGCCGCTCTTGTTAATGGTGGCCCCGATCACCTTATCGCCGGGCTTTTTTTCCACCGGCATGGACTCGCCAGTGAGCATGGACTCATCCACCAGGGACTCGCCCTCCAAGACCTCACCGTCCACCGGAATCTTATTGCCGGGGCGGATCACGACGATGTCGTCCTTCAGAACCTCAGCGGTGGGAACCTCCCGTTCCTGGCCATCACGCAACACAGTGGCCTTGGGCGGCGCGAGATCCATCAGCGAGCGGATGGCGTCCGAGGCACCGGCACGGGCGCGCATCTCCAGCCAATGGCCGAGCAGGATGAACACCAGCAACACCGCCACCGCCTCGAAAAACTGCACCCCCGGGAAAAAGAGCGTGGAACCGACGCTGAACAGGTAGCCAGTACCCACCGAGAGAACGACCAGCACAGCCATGTTGAGCACGCCGTTTTTCAGCGCGCGCCAGGCGGCAACAAAGAACGGCCAGCTTGGCCAGAGCACCGCGATGCTTGCCAGTAATAGCAACCACAGGTCTAGCCGCAGCCCGAAGGGCGGTGCTGGCGGTTCGAACAGCCCACCCATGGGCGAATAAATGAAAATCGGGAGGCTGAAGATCAGGCAGACCCAGAAACGGTTGCGCATGTCGCGCACCATTGCCTGCATGTCCATGCTGCCGCCGTGACCCATCTCGTGGGCCATTTCGTCCTTTGCGCCAGTATGTTCGCCGTGTTCAGCAGGATGCGCGGTATCGTCGTGGCCGGTGTGGGAGGCATGGCCATCGTGGACGGGCATGGACACAGCCCCGGCTTCGGTCGGCGGGTCCCCCGGGTCGCAAACGTGCCTGGGCAACTGTTCTCCGGAACAGTGATAGCCGCACTCGTGTATCCGGGCCTTGATAGCCTCAAGGTCCACCGTCACCTCATCATAGGTGACGGTCGCGCTGCCGGCCACATAGTTGACCTCGGCTTTCTTAACGCCGGGCAATCTCAACAACTGTTTCTCCACGCCCCGAGCACTCAGTGCCGATAGCAAGCCGCGGATCTCCACGACGGTATTTTTCATTCCTTGGTCCCCTTTCCTTAATTGGCCAACCGGAGCTTTTATCAGGCAGACGAACACCCAGCATAAGCGCCATCCAGATCATCAGAGCATATCTACCTGAATCCAAAATGAATCACCGGCTTAAACCGAATCAGATTGTGATCTCGGTCAAGAAACCCCAGAGCCGCGTTCAAATGATTTATCCGGCACAGCATGACAACTGTTTTACATCCTTGGTGAACGTTTGCGCACAGAGCTTGAGTCCTTCAACCATGGTCAGATAGGGGAACAAGTCATCGCCGATTTCCTGAACGGTCAAACCTGCTCGTAACGCCATCACCGCCGTTTGGATAATTTCACCGCCTTCCGCTGCGACAACCTGCACCCCGAGCAACTGCTTCGGCTTCAGAGAGGCCAACGGTGGCGACTTGAGGATCGGTAAACATGACCGCGGGCATGGCACTGAGGTCGAGCCTGGCCTCGCCTTCCTTACAGGAATATCCCATCTAACACGTAATCCTGAACACCGGCAGACTCGCTCAGCGCCCAGGGCCGGATAGGCTTTTTACACTCAGCTACACTGGCTGCGTCAGGATAGCACCCACTGAAACGATCCCCACGAATTAAAGAATTAGAGAGGATCAGCCAAGCCTTCCAAGAACTGGAAACGTCGACAACATCCATGACGCGAATAGAGTCATCTGACCGGTGAGCACCAACACGCCCATGACAACGAGTACCAGGCCTGCAAACACTCTCAGCAGTCGACTCCAGCGACTGAG
>NZ_JBSXOI010000051.1:0-121976 GCF_056859395.1 Marinobacter sp. L-80 | reverse complement strand
CTTAACCAATCCCGTTAGTCCCGAGGCCTTTGAAAAGGCCTCCGTTTGAGGCTGAGGTGTGTCATATGCATCGCGGTAAGTCCAAAACGGAGACAACTCCATTGGCATTGGTCGCCTTATCCGAATGTTCGCTTTGCGACCGCCTACGCCTTCCCAACTACTCTAAATAAAAGGATTCTCGATGCCTCCTCCTCGCGATCATCTAATAACATTGGCACCTGATGTCCAATGATCCGTTCCTACTGATCGCGGAGAGGCGAAGTATTTAAAGAATATCGGGGTGTGCCCTGGTTTTTTCAGTCATACCGGCTTGGTCTGTGTGCCTGGTCATCAACCTCTGACAAGGGCCCGGGCAGCCGACAAGACGCATTCCTGAAGGGGCTGCATGAAATTGGGGCTCAGGGTGCCTGCGTCAATTATATTCATGGTCAGCAGCCTTTGCCCGGGTAGCTGATCGATTTGGAAAGGGCGAACCCTTGAGGACGTAATCGACGACTCTGGCAAAAGGGCCACTGCCAGTCCAGATTCGACCGCCGAGTATAGGTTTGCCATGTCCGAACTGGTCAGTACCGGATGATAGTCCAAGCCGGACTGCCTCAGATCCGAGGCAGCGAGATCCCGCAACGCGCAGTCGCTTTCCAGCAAGGCAACCGGGAGTGCCTCCTCTGTATTGATCGGTAGCCCGGCCGGGGCATACCAGTACAGAGCTTCCGACCACAAGTTTTTCTCCGGGGAGAACTGAGGCTCGCCCGTAACAATGGCCACATCCAGATCCCCGGTGGTTACCAGTTCCCGGAGTTTACGGCTGCGGCCACAGGTAATCCGGGGCACCAGCTCGGGAAAGGCCTTCCGAATGCGAGGAATGAACTGCTTTAGGAACGGGTGGGCATAATCTGTGGGTATTCCGAAGTGCACCGGCCCTCGCAGGGGCTCCGCGCTAAGCGCACTCAGCGTCTCATTGTTCAGACGCAGCAGTCTGTCAATGTAACTCAGCAACGTTTTACCGGGCTCCGTAAGCTTGATGCCCTGGTTACTCCGTTCAAGAAGTCGCTGCCCCAGCTGTTCTTCCAGGCGCTTGATCTGCATGCTGACAGCTGCTTGCGAGCGGTACAAGCGACTCGATGCCTCTTTAAAACCGCCTGCCTCTACCACGGCGGCGAAGGTGTTCAATAGGTCCAGATCCAGTAAGGGTTTCATAGGATTCGTCTTCGTTCATGTATCACAAAACCTAAATTATCATATCAGCAATATTCGTTTGATTGAACTACTCTGCACTTTTATGATGTCGCCATATTCATTGCAATTGACGATTTAGTGATCAGGCCAATGGGTCTGGCACGAACGAGGAGATGACACCATGAATCACATCGATATCCCTGAGACCATGACAGGAGTTGTTCTCACCGGGCATGGCGGTTTGGATAAACTCGAATTCCGGGAGAACCTTAACGTGCCCAAGGCCGGGGTGGGAGAGGTGCTTATCAAGGTCGGTGCTAGTGCCATTAACAACACCGACATAAATACCCGCACAGGCTGGTATTCCAAGGGCGTGACAACGGGAACGGATCAAGGAGCGGCATCCGGATTTGAGACGGCCAGCGAGGAAGACGGTACCTGGTCCGGAAAGCCCTTGAGCTTTCCGCGTATTCAGGGAGCCGATGTGTGCGGAACCATCGTTGCGGTCGGTGAGGCAGTGGACCGGGGACGGATCGGCGAGCGAGTGCTGGTTCGCCCCATGCAACAGTCGCCTGATAACCCGTCCTCCTACAACCTCATCACATTTGGTTCCGAGTGCAATGGCGGCTACGCCGAGTATGCCGTGGCGAGATCCAGCGAAGTGTTTGCGGTTAACAGCACACTGAGCGACACCGAGCTGGCGTCTTTTCCCTGTGCATACTCAACCGCTGAAGGCATGCTGGACAGAGCCGACCTGAAAGCCGGAGAACGGATTCTAATCACAGGCGCTTCCGGCGGCGTTGGATCAGCAGCAATTCAGCTGGCGAAACGCCGGGGTGCCGAGGTCATCGCCGTGTGCGGTGAATCCAAGTTCGACGAGGTGCGTTTGCTGGGCGCTGACCAGGTCGTTCCCAGGGGGGAATCGCTGCTGGAAGTACTGGAGCAGGACAGCGTTCAGGTAGTGGCGGATCTGGTCGCTGGCCCGCAGTGGCCGGAGTTATTGGAGGTGCTTAGCCGAGGCGGTCGTTACGTCGCCTCGGGGGCCATTGCAGGGCCAATGGTGGAGCTGGATGTTCGTACTCTGTACCTGAAAGATCTGAGCCTGTTGGGTTCCACCTGGCAGCCCAAAAAGGTGTTCGAGAATCTGATTGGCTACATTGAGCGGGATGTAATCCGGCCCGTAGTAGCGAAAAGATACGCTCTGCGTGATGTGGTAACGGCTCAGCAAGATTTTATGACCAAGCGCTTCTCCGGCAAACTCGCGATTGAAGTTGCCGAACAGAATCACTGAACAAGAGAGCAGGTAGGAAGAGAAAGCTGATAAAAACGCACCGTCCCTGGTGCCAAGACGCAAATGAAACTTCTGAAACAGGAATGCCTCAACCGTGGCTTTCGGAGCGCACCTCGCCACGGATAACAACCTGACCGCTGTAAGGGGCCGGCTCTGCGTTTTCATGGTTCGCGTTCCGGTCCTGAATTTCACCACGAATAACGACCTGGCCGCTGTAGGGCGCGGGATGGGCCTCTTCGGTGCTCGGCTGGTCTGACTTTCGGTCTGCCAGAGTTGCGTGAGCGGGAAGGGCAGTCGCAGCCATGAGTGAAGCCAGGGTAATCAGTGCAGCTTTACGCATTTCAATTCTCCAAACATTGAGTGGGTTCAGCTGATCCCGCGGCAAAAGCTGTTCGGGCATCAGATGGGAGAATTATGGAGGCGAAGGCTGCCGAAGGAATAATTCTTAAACGGTATGGCTAACATCATTTTCCGTGATGTAACTAACGCGCAACCGCACATTTAGTGGCCGTATTTATGCTTATACATAACCCTCAATGATGTTTTGAATATCAATCCATAATTAGTCCTGCCAGCCCGCTACTTGAAAAATAGCAGCCAACTTTTCGACCGATCTGAATTCGGAGTTGGCTATGTTTCGTCGTTTACTAATTGCTTCCCTCGCAACAGTTGTATTCGCTCCTTTTGCGCACGCAGAGCCTGGCGACTCGGTACTTGCGCTTTCGACAGACAATGACCTGTTTGCGCCGACACAAACAGACAGAGACTATACAGCGGGTCTCGCCATTACCTATTCATCCAACTCACAAGAATTCATTGATAACCCCGTGTCCCAGGTGAGCCAAGGCTTGGACGGTTTGTTGCTACCTATTGTGGGGGGCAGCGTCGAAATCCCCGAAAGCGCCGCGCTTGAATTCGGTGCTTATGGTTTTACCCCTGAGGAGATCAGCGCATCGGACATTGATCGAAGTGATCGGCCATACAGCAGCCTGGTCTATATGTCGTCTAGCCAGAGTTATGAATCCCCCGGTGCAGGCTCCGGTTGGACAACGTCGATGACCGTCGGGATTCTCGGGCTCGACGCGTTCAAAGCCGGGCAAAATGCTGTGCACAAGGTGGTGGGTAGCGATCGCGCAAACGGATGGGATCATCAGATCTCGGAGGGCGGTGAGCCGACGTTCCGATACTCAGCGGCGTATCACCAGTACCTGGACGCCAGCCAACCCGATCAGCAATACAAAGTGACCTATTTTGGATCAGTGGGCTATTTGACGGAATTCGGCGCGGCGCTGGTGTTCCGTGATGGACTGATTTCCTCGCCAGACAACCGTTTTAACCCTGAGCTGATGGCTTATGGCGAACGAGCGCCGGGTGTTTCGGCACCAGGTGGCAGTGAGAGCTATTTCTGGGGCGGTTTGTCCGTAAAAGCGCGGGCGTACAACGCATTTCTTCAGGGGCAGTTTCGCGATTCAGACCACGAGCTGACCGCCAATGATCTGAACATTCTGCTGGCTGAAGTCTGGGGAGGCTACACCCACAGTTTTCTCGGCGGCAGCGAAATCAGTTACGTGCTGCGAGTTCAAAGCTCCGAAATTAAATCTGGTACGGGAAACCGCACGCTCGCCTGGGGTGGCATTGTGTTTAGCAAGCGGCTGTGAAGGCCGCCGGTGACCATTCATCAGATCACTGAATGGAACATATACCGCACCGGAATTAGTTTTAACCCCGTGAAGGCCTCATTCTTTCACTAACCCACAGGGCAAAGGAGACTGTGAAATGAGCAAGATCATCGAAGTAACCGATACAAACTTTAAAGAAGCGGTCGAGCAAAGCGAGCAGCCGGTGCTGGTGGATTTCTGGGCACCGTGGTGTGGGCCATGCAAAACTGTTGCACCAATGCTAGAGGAGATCGCCGATGAGTTCGGCGAGGCGCTAACCATCGCCAAGGTCAACGTGGACGACAGCCCCGAGATTACTGCAAGAATGCGTATCCGGAGCATTCCGACGCTGGCTCTCTTTGATGACGGAGGAATGATCGCCCAGAAAACCGGAGCCGGAAGCCTGGGTGAACTGAGAACCTTTGTAAAAGGACATCTGTAAACCGGAACCAAAGCCTCCCTAGCGGAGGCTTTCTGCGTTCTGTGGGCGGCAAAAGGTCTACAGGAATACCGCAATTGCGGTTGTGTGTAATCCGGGCCAGACTTATGCCGGTTCAATCGCCCCAGGTATATGGAATGAAAACACAAGAACTACAGTTGTTGTATATTTTTGACGCCATCATGACCGAGCGGTCGGTGACACGCGCAGCAGACCGGCTCGCCATGACGCAGCCGGCGGTTTCCAATGCTATATCGCGAATGCGTCAGATCTGGAACGATCCTCTTTTTGTGCGAAAAGGGCGTCAGATTGAACCCACGTCCTATGCATTAAGCCTCTGGGACCAGGTCAGCGATCACATGTTTGCACTGACCAACGCGGTCAGCGCAACCCAGTTTGATCCGAGCACGTCAAACCGCACCTTTCGTGTTGCGGTCACGGATGCCATTGTTGAAATGATCTGGCGTCAATTGGTGCAAATGCTTGAAAGCGAAGCGCCCGGTGTTGATGTACACGCGGTGCCTTACACACCCGAAGGCACCCACGCCGATCTGAGAGAAGCCCATGTTGATGTGGCGGTGGGCGTTTTATCTCAACACGATTACAGCCTGCGAAGCACCTGGCTTTTCGAGGGGGGCTACGTGCTCGCCATGCGCGCCGACCATCCGCTGGCCGGTCGACAGATTACCATGGAAGAATTCCTTGAGGCGCGACATCTTCTGGTAAGTATGTCAGGCGATGCCCATGGCTTCGTGGACAGCTATCTCGATCAGAAGGGTATGAGCCGCCGGATAGCGGCGACTGTTAATCATTTCTCAACAGTTCCGGTAGTACTCAGAGAAACCAACCTCATTGCTGCTGTCCCTGAATTGATCAGCCAGGATTGTGGTTTCGTGAACGGCCTATGGATGGGTGAGCTTCCCTTGACGTCGATCCGACGAGTCTATACCTGATCTGGCACGCCCGTCATGACCGCGACCCCGGAGTCGTTTGGCTCCGGGAGAAGATGGAGAATCTGCTCCAGGAACGGTGGCATGACATTATGGTCAATTCTCCCTGTGGACGGCACCAGCTGAAGGCTGTCTGAGTCGATGCAGCGTTTCAGGCGGTGGTTTGCAGCGCCATAGTGACCGCTTGTGGTGGCTGCCCGTAAAACCGCTTGAATTCCCTGCTGAACTGGCTCGCGCTTTCGTAGCCCACCAGGGATGCGGCCTGGCTCACCTTCACACCCTGATCTGAAAGCAACTCCCGGGCTCGGGTGAGCCGGATGCGTTTGATGTACTGGATGGGGGACTGCGCAGCCACCTGCCGAAAATTGCGGTGGAAGGTCGCCGGACTCATGTTGGCAAGAGCGGCCAGCTGTTCGACATCCAGCGGTTCCGAAAAGTGCGCATGAACGTGCTTGAGCACCGGCTCCAGTCGGGAAAGTTGGGTGTTATGCCGCACCAGATCTACCAGCGAGGCGCCGTTCGGGCCCCGGAGCGCGTGCAGCAACAGTTCCTTTTTCAGGCCCGGTCCGAGGGCCTTGGCCGCCAGCGGGTCATTCAGCGCCTCGGCAAGCCGCACCACGCTGGCGTTGAAGGCGCGAGTGGCCGGAGCCACGTACAAGGTGTGCGCATTCAACGAAGGAGCGTTGGCGCCGCCGGTCTGCCGGCACTCATCAAAAATCCGCACCAGCTCATGCAATGCCGACAGATCCAGGTCCATGACCAGGGAGAGCAGGGGACCGTCGGGTGGCGTGATTGCCTCGCAGTCAGCGGGCGTGGGTAGGGTCAGCACAAGGTAGTTGTCGGGGTTGTACTCGTACACCTGGTTGTCGAGAAACACCCGTTTGGTGCCTTGGGCCATGATAATGATGCCCTGGCTGTAACAGAGCGGCTCTCTGCCCGTGGTTTCGTTGCTTCGGTAGACCCCGACGCCCTCAATCGGTGTTGGGTTGTAGCCCTCGGTCGCTGCAAGTGGGGCCAGCAGTTGGGCGAGTGTGGGCATCGGTCGGTCTCCTGAATGGGTGAAGACGCCATCTTACCTGCGATGCATTAAAATGCCTAGTCGTGTCGTTAATGATAGGAAAAGGCATGCCAGTGATCGAAATGCCCATTCTGATTTGGTCTTGCGGCGATACAATCTCTCCACGCTTTGATGAGGAGAGAGGATTATGCAAAATTTCGATTTCTACAATCCAACCCGTATTGTTTTCGGCAAAGACCGTCTGCAGGAGCTGGATCAGCTCATTCCCAAGAATTCTCGGGTGCTGGTTCTGTACGGTGGCGGCAGCGTCAAGCGGTTCGGTACCCTCGATAAAGTTCTGGCCGGCCTGGGTAATCGGACGGTGTTCGAGTTTGCCGGCATTGAGCCCAACCCGCGCTACGAAACCCTGATGGAAGCGGTGGATCTTGTCCGCCGGGAAAGCGTCGATTTCCTGCTGGCCGTTGGCGGTGGCTCGGTGATGGACGGCACTAAGTTCGTGGCCGCGGCTGCGCCGTTTGAGGGCGACGAGGAAAGTCTGCTGGAGCATGGCTTTGCCGGCCTTCCAGTGGAACAGGCACTGCCACTCGGCACCGTCGCCACCCTGCCGGCGACAGGCTCTGAAATGAACATGGGCGCCGTCGTCTCCCATAAGGGCGGGAAATGGCCGGTAATGAGCCCGCTGTTGTATCCGACGTTCTCGTTCCTGGACCCGTCGCTGACCTTCTCCCTGCCCACCAGGCAGGTCGCCAACGGCGTGGTCGACGCCTTCGTGCACGTGGTTGAACAGTATGTAACTTATCCGGTCAACGCGCAGATTCAGGACCGCACCGCTGAAGGTATTCTCAAGACCCTGATCGAGGTGGGCCCGGTCACCCTGGCCAACCCGGAGGACTACGATGCCCGTGCAAATCTGGTCTGGGCGGCTACCTCCGCGCTGAATGGCTACATTGGCGTGGGCGTTCCCCAGGATTGGAGTACCCATATGATTGGGCACGAACTGACCGCCATGTTCGGCATCGATCACGGGCAGAGTCTCGCCATTATCCTGCCGTCGGTCTGGAAACTCCGTAAAGAGCAGAAGCGGGAAAAACTCCTGCAGTACGCCGAGCGAGTATGGGGCATCGTCGACGGCTCTGAGGAAGAGCGCATCAATCAGGCCATCGCCCAGACCAGAGCCTTTTTCGAAAGTCTGGGAGTTGCAACGCGACTGGATCAATACGGGGTCAAAGAAAATCAGGTGGCCGACATCGTCGAGGCGTTGAAAGCCCATGGTATGACCGAGCTCTCGGAGCGGGGCGACATGACACCAGAGATCAGCCACCAGGTTTTGATCGATGCCTTCAGTGAGTGAGAAATCCCGGAGCATCGATCGATAACCTGCCCGAAGTGAACGCTGTTCTGTATGATGCGAAACCATGAAGAACGCGCGATCAAAAATCCAACTGAAGAGTTACAGCGATCATGGGCAAACACACGCCCATGATCATCATCAGTTGGTGCTGCCCTTGGTGGGAAAACTTTCTCTGTCGGTAAATAGTCGGGCCGGGGAAGTGGCTGAGGGCAGAGCGGCGATCATCGCCGCCGGTCAGGATCACGATTTCGAAGCCCGGGATGACAACCGGTTTGTGGTCGCAGACGTTCCAGATGGCTTGGCTCCGATGCTGGACCGGCTGCCCTGTTTCGTGCAGCTCGATGCCGGGTTGGAGCATTACGTGCAGTTTCTCCATGCCCAGTTGCAACAGGGCGCGGAAGGCTCCCAGACTCAGCACCAGATGTTGCTGTTGCTGATCCAGCTGCTGCAGGAGCGCTTTGGAGACCGTTTACGGCTGGATCGTCGAGTGGACGTGGCGAAACGCTTCATCGACGAGCATTTCCACCAAAAGATCACCGTTAATCAACTGGCCACCATCGCGCACCTGAGTGTGCGGCAACTGAACCAGCTGTTCCGGGAGCAGGTGGGCTTGCCCCCCCATCATTACCTGACGGAGTTGCGCATGCAGACGGCGTGGCAACTTCTCGAGCGGGGTGACCTGTCGATCCAGCATATCGCCGACGCCGTCGGGTACAGCTCACTGTCAGCCTTCAGTGATAGATTCGCCCAACATTTCGGGCATTCTCCCAGTCATTTTCGCCGACTTTCTAAATAACCCTTCCGAATTCTGGAAGCCTGCCCATCACCGGCTCAATAAGCTGTTGCGTCTGAACTGATTGATCTCTGACTTAGAGGGACGCAACTATGACCGCGGCATCCGCCACCTGGATTGGCTCAATATCTGTGCTTTTATGGGGCACCCTGGCTTTGCTGACCAAGCTTACCGGCGGGCAGATTCCGGAATTTCAGCTCATGGCCATGACCTTTACACTGGCTTTTGCACTGATGTGTGTCCGTTGGTTCAAGGGCGGGCACTCGGGCATCCGCTTCGCGAAGCAATCCGCATTTGCCTGGACCATCGGTGTGGTGGGCCTGTTCGGCTATCACTTTGCCTACTTCAAGGCCATGACCCTGGCACCGGCGGTCGAGGTCAGCCTGCTGGCCTATCTCTGGCCGCTGTTCATTGTCCTGTTTTCGGCGCTCTTGCCGGGCGAGTCCTTGCGGGCACAGCACATCGCCGGGGCGGTGATGGCACTGGTTGGCTGCTGGTTGCTGATCGGTCGGAATAGCAGCGGCTTCAGTGCCCAGAATCTGGATGGCTACTTAGTGGCGTTCGCCTGCGCCTTGATCTGGTCGTCCTATTCGGTGCTCAGCCGTCTGGTAAAATCTGTGCCTACCGATGCTGTTGGCTGGTTTTGTGGTGTTACCGCGGTCCTGGCTTGGATGTGCCACCTGATGTGGGAGCAAACGGTGTGGCCGGATGGCGCAAGCCAATGGGTCGGAGTGGTCGGGCTGGGCCTTGGTCCCGTGGGCATAGCCTTTTTCACCTGGGATTACGGGGTAAAACACGGGAACATCCAGCTGCTGGGAACCCTGGCATACAGCGCACCCCTCATTTCGGTCATCTTGCTCATCGTTTTTGGCTTCGGCGAGGCAACCATGGCCGTCGCAGGTGCCAGCACGCTGATTGTGTCCGGATCACTGGTAGCTGGAAAAACCCGAAACACAGAGACTGCCAAAACTGTAAATCATGAAGCTGTGTAACAACGGAGGATGAAGAATGATTTCCTGGGAAGATTTTGAAAAAGTGGAATTAAGAGTTGGCACCATTATTGAAGTGCAGCCGTTCCCTGAAGCTAGAAAACCGGCCTACAAACTGAAAGTGGACTTTGGCCCGGAAGTGGGCGTGCGAAAGTCCAGTGCCCAGATTACGGAGCTGTATTCGAAGGAGGACCTGCTGGGCAAGCAGGTATTGGCTGTCACGAACTTCCCTCCGAAGCAGATCGGTCCGTTCGTCTCTGAGTGTCTCGTAACCGGGTTCAAAACCGAAACAGGCGTGGTAACGCTGGTAAGCCCTGATTCTGAGGTCGAGAATGGGGAACGGCTGTTTTAATCTAAAGAGTGCGGTTCGCTGCGTTCCCGGGCTTTCTCTCCTAGAGAGTCGATCAGCGCCCTGACTCTGAGGACGTTCTGGCTCTCCAAATCCCCCTCCTGCATGAATCCTGAGCATTATCACCAGTGATGATGAGTGCAATACCGCATGGTGATTATATTTACCCTGCTTGAGCAAAGATAATTCCCTCCACGAACCACTCCGGCGCGGGTCCGAGGTCCAACCTCACCGCGCCGGCTCGGAAGTCCCCATCACGAACGATTAAGGATCAAGCTCATGGCTTATCGAATTCTTGCCGTGCTCAGCGCGGCCGTGTTTGTTCTTGCCGGCTGCGAAAGCGCAGCTCAGGGCACCGCGAGCCAGCCGGAGCCGCCTTCGGTAGAGGTGGTTGCCGCCGCCAGTGCCCGGGTTCAGCCCCAGAAAACCTACACCACCCGTATTGAAGCCCCAGAAAACGTCGAGCTGCGGCCCCGACTGTCCGGTGTGGTTGATGAGGTGCGCTTCGTAGAAGGTCAGAAGGTGAGCAAAGGCGACATCCTGTTCCAGCTGGATGACCGTCACCTGACAGCCCGAGTGGAGCAACTTAATGCCGAACTGTCCCGCGCAAAAGCGGCCCTCTATCAGGCCAAGGCGGAAGCCGAACGGGCAGGGCGCCTGCTGCGGAGCAACGCCATTTCTGAAGAACAGGCTGAGCTGCGGGATTCCGCGCGCCAGCAGGCCGAGGCCGAGGTTTCCTCACTCAACGCCCAGCTCAAGGAGGCGGAACTGCAGCTGAGCTATGCCACGATCCGCTCGCCAATTGACGGGGTTATTTCCCGGGCAAACATTACCGCGGGAAATACCGTAACCGCGAACCAAAGCCGGTTGACCACCATCGCCTCGAATCAGAACCGGTACGCCTACTTCGATATGGATGAGGGCACCTGGTATCGATTCTTCCGCGCCCGCGATCACGCCCTGGGCTCGCCGGTGCGTATTCAGCTCACCGGAGAGCAGGACTTCCCCCACGTGGGCGAGATCGACTTCGTTGATAACACCATCGATACCAACACGGGCACCCTGCGTCTGCGCGCGGTATTGGCCGATTCCGGAGAGGCTCTGGTACCGGGTGCCTTTGCCCGTGTGAAAATTGCCGTGGCCGCAACCGAGCAGAAGATCATGGTTCCTGATCGTGCCATCGCAACCGATCTCGACAGCCGCTTCGTGCTGACGGTCAACGAGCAGGGGGAGACGAGCTACACCCCGGTAACCGTCGGTGAGCGTTTCGGTACCTTCCGTGTGGTTGAGCAGGGCATTGCCGAAGGCGATGTACTGGTGGCGAACGGGACGGCCAAGGTAGGTCCGGGCATGACCATCGCTCCGGTCATGCTGTCAGAGGCACCGTCCGACGTGGCCTTCACGCTTGAAGAACACGCACCAGAAGTCCAGCAGACCGCTGTCGTAAAGTTCTGAGGCCTGAGTGATGAAATTTCCCCATTTTTTTATAGACCGGCCAATATTCGCCTCCATGCTGTCTCTGATCATTCTGATCGGGGGTGGCATCTCTCTGTTCCAGTTGCCGATCAGTGAGTATCCGGAAGTGGTCCCGCCCACAGTGGTGGTCACGGCCAACTACCCGGGCGCAAACCCAAAGGTGATTGCAGAAACGGTCGCGTCGCCGATTGAGGATGAGATCAACGGCGTGGAAAACATGCTGTATATGTCGTCCCAGGCAACGGCCGATGGCCGCATGACCCTCACAGTAACGTTTGCGCTGGGTACTGATCTCGATAAAGCCCAGGTTCAGGTCCAGAACCGGGTTGATATTGCGCTGCCGCGTTTGCCGGAAGAGGTGCAGCGCCTGGGAGTGGTGACTGAGAAATCATCCCCTAACCTGAGCATGGTTGTTCACGTTCATTCTTCGGATGAGAGCCGGGACATTACCTATCTGGCCAACTACGCCGAGCTGAATCTGAAAGATGAACTCTCCCGCCTTGGCGGCGTTGGTGACGTTCAGTTGTTCGGTGGCGGTGAATTTGCGGTTCGTCTCTGGCTGCAGCCGGATGAATTGGCCGCCCGGAATCTCAACGCCTCGGATGTGGTGAACGCCGTGCGTGCCCAGAATCGTCAGATTGCGGCCGGTACCCTTGGCGCACAGCCGGCACCGAACGACAACCAGTTCCAGTTGATGCTGAACGTCCGCGGGCGCCTGACCTCCTTGGATGAGTTTCGGGACATTGTTTTGAAAATTGGTGATAACGGGGCCATCACGCGGCTCTCTGACGTTGCGAGAGTCGAGCTTGGCCAGAACACTTACGCCCTTGAAGCGGGTCTCGATGGAAAGCCGGCGGTTGCCATGCCGATTTTCCAGCGCCCTGGGGCTAACGCTATCCAGCTTTCTGACGATGTTCGTTCAACCATGGCGCGGTTGTCCCAGGATTTCCCGCAGGGCGTCGAGTATGAAATTGCCTACGACCCCACCGTGTTTGTTCGCGGTTCCATCGACGCGGTTATCACCACCTTGCTGGAGGCGATTTTACTGGTTGTGCTGGTGGTGGTGCTGTTCCTGCAAACTTGGAGGGCGTCCATTATTCCGCTCGTTGCGGTGCCTGTATCACTGGTGGGCACCTTCGCCGTGATGCAGTGGTTGGGTGTTTCCATCAACACGCTGTCGCTGTTCGGAATGGTGCTAGCGATCGGTATCGTGGTTGATGATGCCATCGTGGTGGTCGAAAACGTGGAGCGGAACATTCATCGGGGGCTATCGCCTCGTGAAGCCACCAAAGTGGCCATGAACGAAGTAACCGGCCCGATCATTGCCATTGCACTGGTGTTGTGTGCGGTCTTCATTCCGACGGCCTTCATTTCTGGTCTTTCCGGTCAGTTTTACAAGCAGTTCGCATTGACCATCACGATTTCAACCGTGATCTCCGCCTTGAACTCGCTGACCCTGTCGCCGGCGCTGTCCGCGTTGCTTCTCAAGGGCCACGACGAGAAGCCCGACCGGCTTTCCCGCGGCCTGGAAAAGGTGTTTGGTCGCTTTGTGTTCCAGCCGTTCAACCGGTTCTTTGACCGCACAGGTAATGCCTATGAAGTCCTGGTCAAGAAGCTGATCCGCTACAGCGCCATCGTTGGCGTGGTGTATGTCGGATTGACCGTTTTCGCCGGAGGCCTGTTCAACGCGGTACCGGGTGGTTTCATTCCGCAGCAGGACAAACAATACCTGGTCGCAGTTGCCCAGCTGCCGGATGCGGCGAGCCTTGACCGGACCGTGGACGTGGTCAACGAAATGCAGCAGATCGCGCTGGAGACCGAGGGCGTGGCAAACACCATTGCGTTCCCGGGCCTGTCCGTGAACGGCTTCACCAACAGTCCGAACAGCGGCATCGTGTTCCTGCCGCTGACCGATTTCACCGAGCGCACGTCCCCGGAACTCAGTGCGGGTGCGATTGCAGGCAAGTTAAACGGCGCCTTTTCAAGCATCGACGAAGGGTTTGTGGCGGTGTTCCCACCACCACCGATCCTGGGCCTGGGCACCACGGGTGGGTTCAAGCTGCAGATCGAAGATCGAAGCAGCAAAGGGTTTGAAGCCTTGTTCGATACCCTGCAAACCACCATCAACGAAGCTCGCAAGCATCCGGCATTGACGGGTCTTTACTCCAGCTTCCGGGTTCAGGTACCCCAGTTTGACCTGGATATAGATCGGGAGCGAGCAATGCTGCTTGGCATTCCGCTGGAGTCCGTGTTCGACACACTGCAGGTGTATCTGGGGTCGGTGTACGTCAATGACGTGAACATGTTCGGCAGCACCTATCAGGTGATTGCCCAGGCCGAGTCCGACAAGCGCCTTGATCCGGAGCACATTCTGAATCTGAAGGTTCGCAACCAGCAGGGCCAGATGATCCCGCTGTCCGCGGTGATGAGTGTCGAATCGACCATCGGCCCGGATCGTGTGATGCGGTACAACGGCTATCCAACGGCCGAGCTCAACGGGTCTCCGGCCCCGGGCTTCAGTTCGGACCAGGCTCAGGCTGCTATCGAAGAGGTTCTAGCACAGACTCTGCCCGAGGGCATGGCGTTTGAGTGGACCGAGGTGACTTATCAGCAAAAACTCGCCGGCAACACCATGGTCTATGTGTTCCCACTGGTTATCTTGCTGGTATTCATCGTGCTGGCCGCTCAGTACGAGAGTCTGCGACTGCCGTTTGCAATTATTCTGATTGTGCCGATGACCTTGCTGTCGGCTCTGGCCGGGGTATGGGTGACCGATGGTGATAACAACATGTTCACCCAGATTGGTCTGATTGTTCTGGTGGCATTGGCGAGTAAAAACGCCATCCTGATGGTGGAGTTCGCCCGTGACCTCAATCTCCAGGGACACAGTCATTATCAGGCCATTGTCGAGGCCTGCCGTTTGCGTTTACGGCCGATCCTGATGACCTCGATTGCCTTCACTGCAGGTGTGGTACCGCTGGTGCTTGCGACCGGAGCGGGTGCGGAGATGCGTCACGCCATGGGGATAGCGGTGTTCTCGGGAATGATTGGTGTCACCGTGTTCGGCTTGCTGTTCACCCCGGTGTTTTACGCGGTGATTCAGCGTGCCAAGGCCGATACCAGGACGCCCGCCAACACCAAGGAAATACCTGAACAGATCACGGAGAATGACCATGCATAAACGGGCGGTTAGTGTCTTGCTGGGGTCTGCGCTGCTGGTTGGCTGCGCTGCAACCCCGGATTATGAGCCCCAACAGGAGGCGAACGAACGTTACCTCGACAGCCTCAGTTTCGGTGTTCAGAGCACAGACGCCACCACAGCGGAGTGGTGGAAGAGCTACGAGGATGACCAACTCAATCAACTGGTCGAGGTTGCGCAGGCCGCTAACCTCGATCTGTTGGCAACCCGGCAACGGGTCCGTCAGGCGCTTGCGGACCTGGGTGCGGACGAGAAACGGTTGCTCCCTCAGGGCGGAGTAACCGGCGAATACGAGGCGATCGATCGAAACAGTGTTCAGGAATCCTCTGCCGTCGGTTTGGCGGGCACCTGGGAAGTGGACTTGTTTGGCCGGCTGAGAGCGCTGATCGATGCCGGTGAAGCCAATCTTGAGGTTGCTCTGAACAACCAACGAGCGGTGTTGAAAGAAGTCACCGTTGGCGTTGTCCGAGCCTATCTGGAGTGGGAAGCCGCTCGCCAGCGGGTCCAGTTGATCAAGGCGGACATCCGGGCATTGGAAGACACTCGGGAAGTCATGGCCCTGCGCGTGGAGGAAGGCATTTCGCCGAATCTTGATCTCGCCCGCGCAGACACGCTGCTGGAACAGCAGCGTGCCAAGCTTCCTGACGCGCGAGCCCAGCTCTATCGGGCCAAAGCGGTGCTGTCCGTGCTCGTCAATGAAGATTCCGAATCGCTGGTCCTGAAGCCTGCCTCAGGTGCACTGGCCGCCTCCTTTGGCGTGCCGGCGGCCGGGCGGGCGAACGAAGCCATGCAGTTGCGTGCGGATATCGGCGGTGCGCTCGCAGCACTGGCCCGGGATGTGGCGGTTGGCAACGCCCTTCGGGCAGAACTCTATCCCCAGTTTTCGGTCGAGGGATTTCTGGGCTTGACCAACGTGGCGGAAGTGTCCGATGGCTTTGAGGGTACCGGCAGCATCGCTCCTCGCATCTCCTGGTCTCTGTTGAGTTATCCGGTGATACTGCAACGGGTCGAAAGCCAGAATGCAGTCTCGGAAGAAAGTTACATCCGTTATCGCCAAACCATCATTGATGCGGTCGCCAGTGCTCGGGTTGCGATCTTTGCTTACGGGCGGGCCTTGGAGGCTGATCAGGCAACGGGCAGGGCGTTTGAGGCAGCCAACGAATCGTTCACCATCGCCAGAACTATGCATCGTGAGGGTGCCATCGGCTATCTGGATTTACTGGACGCCAACCGAACCTTCATTTCCGCTCAGCAGGACCGGCTTTCCGCCAGATTGTCCTATGCGGCGGCCCAGCTTGGGGTGATTGAGGAATTCAGTGGGGTTTGGTCGTCGGAGGCGCACCGGCGAATGCTGAAGGCAACGGGTGGCGAGTCTTGAGGAAGAGGGTATGGTTTAGCTGAAAAAGGGGAAGTTCCGGGCTTTAGCGGCAAGAAAGGAAATGGCGCTTTCAAAGGTCATGTTTTCTCCGCAACGAAAAAGGGGGCTAAAAGCCCCCTTTCTATACTATGCTCCGACTCAATACTATGCTTCGGCTAATTCTTCGAGGTAAGGGTAGTCAATATACCCCTCCGCTCCCTGGGTGTAAAAAGTCGAGGGATCTGCTTCATTAAGCTCGGCCCCAAGCTTCAGGCGCTCCGGAAGGTCCGGGTTGGCAATGAAGGGCACACCAAAGGCGACAGCGTCGGCCAATCCGGATTCGATGGCCTGTTCTGCTTCTTCACCGGTGTAGCTCATGTTGAGGATCAACTTGCCCTTGAAGTGCTCGCGGACCGGGGTAATCACGTCTGCTTGCTGCTCCCCAAAAAAGTCGCTGCGCATTAAATGAACAAAGGCCAGGCCGTAGTCGTTCAGACGCTTGGCGAGCCAGGTGACCAGGCCGACCGGATCACTGTCCTTCATGCTCTGGAAACTGTTGAGCGGGCTCAGTCGAACACCGACGTTCTCGGAACCGAACACTCCGGATACGGCTTCAATCACCTCCAGCAGCAGTCGGGCGCGATTTTCGATCGGGCCACCGTAAGGGCCTTCTCGATGGTTGGAACCATCACGGAGGAACTGGTCCAGCAGGTAGCCGTTGGCGCCATGAACCTCAACACCGTCAAAGCCGGCGCGCTTGGCATTCTCGGCGGCGGTGCGGAAACCGTCGATGATGGCCGGGATTTCGTTGTCAGCCAGTGCGCGGGGAACCGTGTAGGACTTCTTGCCTTCCGGTGTGTGCACTTCATCGCTGGTGATGGCAATGGCGCTGGGCGCTACCGGATCCTTCCCGTTGTTTAACACCGGGTGACAGGCGCGGCCGCCGTGCCAGATCTGCAGATAAATCTTGCCACCTTTAGCGTGTACCGCATCACTGACTTTCTTCCAGCCTTCAACTTGCGCCTCGGAATAGATGCCAGGCTCGCGCCAGAAGGCTGAATTGCCTTCGATGGCCATGGTCGCCTCGGCGATGATCAGGCCGGCAGACGCACGCTGAGCGTAATACTCAACCATCATGTCCGTGGGAACGTGATCAGCGTCGGCACGGACGCGGGTGAGGGGGGCCATGAAGACCCGATTGGCCAATTCACTGGCGCCCATTTTCAGGGGAGTAAAAAGTGTGTTCATAGCATCCTCGGGAAATATTGTGCAAAACCATAAACTATCCGCCCGTGGGCCGGGCGGACTAATTCGGATGAGATATATCAATCATCATCCTGGCTGATGCGACAGGCTGGAATCCGCCTTCGCAAGTTTCCCTTGGGGACAGGTTCGATGATGACGTAGCCATCGCGCATCATCGTCTCGAAATCCTGCTCGATCTGCGTCTATTGCGTTCGGGACCTGGCTAGAGCCTGTGATGGGTTTTCGTGGTCGGCTGGTTGCAAAGAGCCTGCAGACCAACCTGATTTTTGCCTGAACCCCGCGCACTTCAGTAGGGCACCTACTTCGGTATACGCCTATATTTTCGGTTTGAAAATAAGTGAACGTTCATTTATTTTAGGCCGACCAATTTGAAGCGTTGAGCAGACAAATGCGGCAAAGAGACGACTCGAAACGAATAGCCTTCCTGGAAGCTACCGTGAGGGAAGTAGCAGATCACGGTTTTTCAGCAACCTCGGTTGGCAAGATAGCCAAGGCTGCGGGTTTGTCACCAGCCACGCTGTACATCTATTACGAAGATAAAGAACAGCTTTTATTGGCGACATTTTATTACGTCAGCGATTAGGTCATTGATGCGGCGCTGGACAGTTTTTCTCGCGGGAAAGATCTGCGTGAAGGACTGCGACGCCAGTGGCACACACTGTTCCGGATCGGCCTTGAGCGTCCGGAACTATTCCGCTACCACGAGACGTTCACGCATTCTGCTTGGATGACTCCCGAGATCCAGGCACGAAACGAAAGCCGAGCCGCAAATCTTTTGAATGCAGTTGATCAGGGAAAGCAATCCGGGCTGATCAAACCGGTACCTTTTCCACTTCTCGAAACGTTTATGTTCCGCCCGATTTACCACCTCGTTCAACGATGCCTGCAAGGGTCGTTCGAAGGTACCGATGAGCATATCGAATTAGCGTTTAATATGGCTTGGGATGCGGTTGCCGATCGTCGGAATACCTAATTTTTTCTGGAGAGTGACGCGTTATGAAATTCAAGATGGTCAGTACCGCCATGCCCTTGAGAGGCCTACAAGCGCTTGCAATGCTTTCGAGCCTCCTGGTGATGGGATGTTCGGCGGAGGCGCCCCCTCTGACACAGCAAACTGTCTACCCGGTAAAGCTCATGACGCTGGAGCAGGCGCAGTCAGGCACGCTCAATCAGTATCCGGGCAGAGTCTCGGCGTCTGACCATTCAGAACTCTCTTTCAGAGTGGGAGGAGAGCTGACGGAGCTGGCCGTTAAAGCAGGCGACACTGTGGAAAAAGGGGAGGTCGTTGCCCGCCTGGACGATCGGGACGCAAGAACCCGCCTGGAAAACGCCCGGTCAAATTTCAATCTGGCACAGGCCACCTTCGAGCGAATGCGAATATCGTTGGAGCGCCAGGCCATCAGTCAGGCCCGTTTCGATGAGGCCGAGGCCGAGTACCTCTCTGCCAGAGCGCAACTGGCCAGCGCGGAGGACCAACTTTCCTATACCGTTCTCAAAGCGCCATTTGATGGCGTCATTTCACGGGTGCCGGTGGATGTCTTTCAGGTTGTATCAGCGCAGCAGGCCATTGCCGAACTGCAACGGCCCGGCTCTATCGACGTCTCGTTCCAGATGCCTGAACAACAGGTCCGCCGCCTTCAACCACAGAGATCCAGGAACGTTCGCGCCAATGGCAACACTATCGCGTGGGTACAGTTTCCCGAGCTTCCCGATAAACGCTACGCCGCGAGCTACAAAGAGCATGACAGCAATGCCTCTCAGGGGTCGCTCAGTTATGAGGTTACCGTAACGCTCCCTGAACCCGAGGACATCACAGTGCTTTCGGGGATGAGCGCGACCGTTCTGCTTGATTACGGCACATTGGCTGGAGAGAGCGCCCCGTCGTGGCTGATACCAACCGCGGCGCTTGTAACACCTGACGCAGAACCCGGCACTAGCGTGGTTTGGCGATACGTGGCTGCTGCCGATGGTGAGAATGGCGATAACACGGGCAGCGTCGAGCCGGTGGATGTCGAGCCGGGTAAGAAAATGAACGATGGCGTGCTTGTTCGGGGAGAGCTCAGCCCGGGCGACAGAATCGTGGTTGCCGGCGCTCACCGGATGAACAGGGATCGTTCGGTCCGTCCCTGGGAAAAAGAGGGCGGGCTCTGAGATGGTCGATTATTTTCTTGATCGGAAGTCCATCAGCTGGATGGTCACGCTGTTGCTTGGGGTTGGGGGCATGTTCGCGTTTCTGGGTCTTGGCCAGCTTGAATTCCCGGAGTTCACGTTACGTTCCGCCTTGGTGACCACCCAATATCCCGGAGCAACGCCTCTTGAAGTCGAGGAGGAGGTTACGCTGCCTCTGGAAAAAGCGATCCAGCAGATGCCGGGCATCGATGACATTACTTCGGTGAACTCGGACGGCTTGTCGCAGATTACTGTCCAACTCAAGAAGACGGTCAGAGAAGGGGAGTTAGACCAGTATTGGGATATCCTTCGGCGAAAGATTAATGATGCCCAGCCTGGTCTGCCACCAGGCGTGAACACGTCCATCGTGAACGATGACTTTGGCGATGTCTTCGGCCTGCTGCTCACGTTGCGTGGTGACGGCTACTCGCTGAAAGATCTTGGTGACCATGCGGATCTCATTCAGCGAGAACTGCGATTGTTGGAGGGCGTCGCAAAAGTCAGTATCGGTGGTCGTGTCGACGAGCAGATGATCGTGTCACTGGACCGTGACCGTATGCGTGCTCTTGGCATCTCGCCAGAATACCTGGCAAGCCTTCTGAATGCGCAGAATACGGTGGGCAACGCTGGCCACCTGCGCAGTGAAGGGCTGTCGTTATCCGTTCAGCCAACCGGTCAGCTTGATTCCGTTCAGGCACTTGAGCAACTGGCAGTTGGAAGCGCTGATTCGGGTATTATCCGGCTCAGCGATCTGGCCGAAGTTCGCAGGGTGACCAATGACTCACCCGCCTTGCTTTACCACTCTGACGGATTGCCTGCTTTGACCATCGGCGTGTCATTTGCAGAGGGCACCAACGTTGTTGATGTAGGTGAGAGTCTCAATGAGGCTTTGAAACGCCTGGAAAAACAGCAACCCATCGGCATGACACTGAACACAGTGTATAACCAGCCTGAAGTAGTCGAGGAGGCAGTATCTGCTTTTCTCATGAACCTTGCTCAGGCGGTGGGCATTGTCATTATTGTGCTTTTGCTGTTCATGGGGCTGCGAAGTGGCCTGCTCATGGGGCTGATCCTGCTGATTACCATCATGGGTACATTCGTGCTTATGGCAATACACGGTATTCAGCTCCAGAAGATTTCATTGGGTGCGCTGATCATTGCGCTGGGGATGCTGGTCGATAATGCCATCGTCGTCACCGAGGGCATGATGATTGGCCTTTCCAAGGGCAAGTCCAAAAGGCAGGCAGCCAAAGAAGTGGTCTCGCAGAACCGGTACCCGCTGCTCGGCGCTACCGTGATTGCCATTACGGCCTTTGCTCCTATCGGCCTTTCACCAGACACCACCGGAGAATTCATTGGCTCCCTGTTCTGGGTTCTGTGCTACTCGCTTTTCCTGAGCTGGCTGACGGCACTCACTCTGACCCCGTTTTTCTTTGATATGTTCTATCCCGACAAGCTCGAGAGTGTCGGGCAGTCATCCGATAACGACCCCTATAAGGGAATTGTTTTCGTCGTCTTCCGCCGCCTGCTGACCTACGCGATTCATTATCGCTTCGTGACATTAACACTTGCGATCGCGCTTCTGGCTGGGGTTCTATCGTTCTCGGGACAGGTTAAGAATGCTTTCTTCCCGAATGCCACAACGCCACTCTTCTTTGTTGACCTTTGGTTGCCCGAGGGCGCCGACATCTTGCAAACCGAAGAGACCGTAAAGCGGCTGGAATCGCGCGTGAATGACATGGACCAGGTCGTTCAGGTGACCAGTGTCACCGGTGGCGGAGCCCAGCGTTTTACGTTGACGTATTCACCGGAGCAGCGATACGCCAGTTTTGGCCAATTGATCGTAGAGACCCGGGATAAGGCGTCGAGAGAGGCCCGTATGGAGGAAGTCATTGAGCAACTGCGTACAGACTTCCCGAACGTGCATTACAAAGTGCAGGCTTTGCAGGTGGGGCCCTCAGCCAAAGCCAGTCTTGAAGCTCGTATCTTTGGAGAAGATCCCGAAGAACTCCGGAAAATCGGTGTGCGCGTGCAGGCAATTTTTGAAAATGAACCTCTGGCCGACAGCGTGCGCTTGTCCTGGGGTAACCGGGAAGCCGTGATCGTACCGGAGTTCCTCGAAGAACAGGCCCGGCGCCTTGGCGTATCTCGCGAATCACTGCACCAGGCGTTGTTGCTGAATAATCAGGGGCAGCAGGTTGGAGTGTACCGTGAGGGGAGCGACCTCATTCCGATCATTATGCGGTCAAGAGAGGAGCAGCGTTTTGACATCGAAAACCTTACCTCGATCAATGTCTGGAGTGAAGAGCAGGGCCGCTATGTCAGCGCGGGCAACGTCATCAATGCCATCAATACGGAACTGCGGGATCCGTTGATAAAACGCAGAAACAGGGAGCGGATGTTGGCGGTTTATGCCGAACCCATGCCTTTGTCGGGGGAGACGGCGGCGAGTGTGCTGGAGAGGATCCGCCCGCAGGTCGACGCGCTGGAGCTTCCCCACGGCTATTCGATTGAGTGGGGTGGAGAGTACGAGACCTCATCCGAAGCTCAGACTTCGCTTTTCTCCTCGCTGCCTCTTGGACTGCTGGGGATGTTCATTATTTCGATGCTGTTGTTCGGTAGCTTCCGACAGGCTCTGTCTATCTGGATGATTGTTCCTCTCATGATGATTGGAATCATTGGTGGACTGGTATTGCTCGGCGCGCCTTTTACATTCATGGCGCTGCTCGGGACTCTGAGTCTGATCGGTATGGTACTGAAGAATGCCATTGTGCTGGTTGAGGAGATCAATATTCAGTTAGAACAGCAGGATGATGCATTCACTGCGGTGGTTGAGGCCGCGGTAAGCCGGGTACGACCTGTGCTTATGGCGGCCGTAACCACCATGTTGGGAATGATTCCTCTGTTCAGCGATGCCTTCTTCGCGAGCATGGCGGTGGTTATCGTGTTCGGTTTGGGTGTTGCAACGGTATTGACGTTAGTGGTGCTGCCAGTGGTGTACTGCACGTTAATGAGAATTTCTTATCATCAATAACGCACCCGCTGTTTTTCAGGCGTCTTTTTTTCCTCCGGACAAGCGATCCGGAGGAAAAAAGCCTCCGGCAATCATTGCATTCATCAGTTCGCCTACTTTTGCACGCAGGTCATCCCTCAACAACCTCATTGCCGGCGTTATTGACTGTCGGGTAGGACAAATCAGCCACAGCTCGGATACCGGCGGCGCATAGTCCGGCATGATTGTGGTGACACGGCCTGCAAGCAGATCATCCGACATATCAAGACACGATTTTATCGCAAGACCGCGACCAGCGACGCACCACCGGCGAACCAGATCGCCATCGTTTGAGGCGCGATCGCCCGTCATTTTGACTCGATATTCCTCGTCTCCCCGTTTGAACGTCCAGAGGTCAAATGGGATGTCCTGCAACTGATAGAACAGTCCGTTGTGGTTCTCAAGGTCATCAGGATGAATGGGGCGACCATGACGCGAAAGGTAATCAGGAGATGCGCAAAGCAGGCGCGGCACATCGCAAATTTTGAAGCCATACAGGTTGGTGTCACTGGGCGCGCCGTAGCGAAGCGCCATGTCGACCGAATCCCGGTAAAAGTCCACGTTGGTGTCAGTAATCTGAACTCTGAGATTCAAACCTGGATGCGTTGCCATCAATTCGTCGATCCAGGGCACAACGCGGTAGCTGACCGAGCAATGACCACACCGGGTTGCGCAATAGGGCGTCACTGGGCGATGTGCCTGTTTCGCTAAGCGCTGTTTCCAGGTTGATGGATGGCAGCATGTCCTTGTAGGCAACGGACGTTCGAAAATCATTTGCCCTGATAGCCATATAGGCCGCTTTAAGGTCCGGGCGACGCTGCAATGTTTGCTCTGCAAGGTCGGACAGGGGTAAAAGAACCTGCGGATAGTCGGCGGAAATGACCGTGCTAGCCTGGCTTCGCCCGAGCAACAGGTTCAACGCCCTTTGCTGTTGCTGCAGGGATTCCTGAACTGCAATCAATGTCGCCCTGGCACTGGCCGCAGAGCTTTGGGCGCTGTCCAGATCTTCAAGGTCACCCAGTCCCGAGCGGTAACGCTGAAGAATCCACTGTTCGTTTTTTTCCAATAGCTCCGCGCGTTGCTTTTCGATGGCAACGGAGCGATTCAGATTCACCAGTTTCAACCAGCCCTGCATGACCTCGGCTGCGAGCGTATCCCGCGCAGCTTGGTAGAGAGCCAGCTGTTCAGCAACGTCACTGGCGGCAGCCGACGCCTCATCAGAAATCTTCGACCACAAATCCAGCTCCCAGCTGATGCTGACGGTGCCGGTGTAGGCAGTATCTAGACCGTCAGTGTTATTCGCGACGAATCCAGCCTCGACGTCGGGGAGTTGATCCGCCTGAGTCGCTCGGTATTGAGCACGGAGAATTTGGAGTGAAAGCCGTGTTTGCTGGAAATCAGGATTGGCCGCGCGCGCTTCGACAATAAGCGCGTCCAGGTCATGGCTGTTGACCAGCTCATTCAGGTAGGCTGTTTCGAGACCAACCTCCATCTCAAACTTGGAGACGACGTTCTGACGCTCGGAATCGGCCTGAGCGAGATAGTCCGTTCTCGTGGACAACGAACTGCAGCCTGCAATAACCAGGCAGCATAAAGCAGTCAGCACTACTTTCGAGCAGGGCAAGCGATACATAGGTAAAGTCCATTCGGGCGCGGTCAAATCTGCGGTAAACGACGGGATACAGACTATCTAGGAGGTGGTTAATGGAGGGTTAAGACCTTCATGGACCTGCCTATTATCTACGGCGACGACCAATGGATGCTCCATGAAGAACAGGGCCATGCGCGTGTCACGAAGACCAAAGAAGCATTCGAAGCAGCCGCCGCCCCGACGTGGCGGAAGAGTACAAGAACTACTGCGGTGAAGGACGCATAAAATGGCTTAAAAACGGCGAACCTGTCACTCCGCATGTTGCTGAGCGCCGCGAACAGGTAGAACAGGTTGGTGTTCTTCGACAGGCTGCGATCGCGGACTTTGGCATAACTTAACTGCCGCTTGATGGTGCGAAAGGGATGCTCCGAGTTCAAAAAGTCCGTCAACTGGACCAGAGTGTTCCAGTGCAATTCCACGAATCGGCCCGTTAGGCTGGCGCTATCTTCCAAGCTGAATGTTCGCTTTGCGACCGTAGCAGCTAAACAAAAGCGAACGTTCGCGATCTACCTCTAAAGATGCGCACTTCCAATGGATACCGGGCATGGGATATAGGAAGCTGCCTGTGGCCAAAAAGGTGTTGGTGGCTATCTGATGGACTATTACAACCGGCAGCGACCTCACACATTCAGCGATGGAATTCCTCCCGCCGCAGCTGAGAAAAGCCTTAGGATGTGTCCGGGATTAGTTGACCACTACACAGGAGACGCCATGGATGTCCGGAGGAAAGCTGTCGAATTATACCAGCAGTGGGGAGTTGGGTAGGGTGATTAACCACTCTCATGATCTTCAAGTTTGGACCTAGCAGGCCCTTCTTCATCTATCTGATCGGCTTGCCTCTTATCGTTTTCCTCCAGCAACCGCATGATGCGTCCACGGGTAAGGGCCTCATGGAGTTCTATCTGTCGCTGCTCATCGCGTAATGATTTTAGAAGGGATATCGCCATGAATATCATCAGCACCATGAATGGAAACGCAGCCAAAATTGAAATAGTCTGGAGTGCAGCCAGACCGCCGCTCATCAGCAGCACCCCTGCAACCATGACTTGCACCAGGCCCCAGACTATCCGCAGCCAGTTTTTCGGGGTAAGTACCCCCTTGCTGGTGAACATTCCAAGTACAAAGGTTGCTGAGTTGGCTGAGGTGATGACGAATAACACGATCAATACCAGCATGAGGATACTGATTATGTTTGCACCCGGCAGGAAATCCAAGGTGGCGAAGAGAGCAGAGCTCATCTCTTTGCTAACAGCTTCGCCAAGAGCGGCACCTTCAAAGAGTTCGAAGTAAAGCGCTGAGCCGCCGAAAGTGGAAAACCACAAAGTACTCAGTAGTACAGGTGTTCCAATCACGCCGAGGACGAACTCACGGATGGTTCTGCCCCTGGAGATTCGTGCGATGAAACTGCCTACAAATGGAGCCCAGGAAAGTCCCCATGCCCAGTAGAATATGGTCCAACGCTCGACCCAATCGTCGCCAGTATAGGGCGTCATTACCAAACTCATACCCATCACATTGGCGAAATAGTCGCCGATAGCGTTGGTCATGGCTGCGGTAATGAAGTCGGTGGGGCCAAAGAAAAATACGTAGATGAGCAGGAAAGCGGCTAGCGCCATATTGGCGTCGCTGACGTAGCGCACGCCACTTTCCAGTGGAACTAAGGCGCAGAGTAGGAAAACGACAGCGGTCAGGCCGAGAATGAAAAGTTGCTGATCGGCTCCAAAACCAATGTCGCCCACGTATACCAACCCGCTATTTATCTGGATAACCCCGAGCCCCAATGTCGTCGCAACACCAAACACTGTCGAAACAACGGCCAGGATATTGATGCCATGTCCGATGCCACCATCCACGTGGTGACCGATTGATGAGCGGAAGGTCTCGCTGATCAAGCCCGGGCGTTGCATTCGAAACCGTACGTAGGCAATAGCCAACCCAACGATTGCGAAGTTCGCCCACTGATGAAAGCCCCAATGAAAGAGGGCATAACGCATGGCGAGGCTCGCTGCTTCCGGGCTTTCAGGCTCCGCACCACCCAGGGGAGGTGCCATATAGTGACTCATTGGTTCTGCTACGGCCCAGAAGACAAGGCCGACCCCCATGCCCGAGGAAAAAATCATACCCAACCAGGCTAAGTAGGAAAATTCCGGAGCCTCACCGTCCGCGCCTAGACGGATATGTCCATAGTCACTGACCGCTACGGCAATGCAGAAGACGAGAAAGCCAGTGGTGGCAAACAGGTAAAGCCAGCCGAAGTGCTCGGTTGTGAATTCGAGACCTACGTCAGCCCAAGCTTGAAGTTCCGCTGGAAAAATAATCCCAATAATGACAAAAATACTTAGCAGCAACAGTGATGCGTAAAAGACCCAGCCGGGACGGTTATTCATGGTCTGGATGTCCCCAATTCAGTAGGCATAAAGGTAAATACGGAACCAGCAATTCGAATTACCTGAGTTTCGCTTGCTCGGCGTAACCACTTACGACTTTTGTGCCAGAGCTCCCATTGAGAATTGCCAAGGACTCGTTGAGTCTGCCTATGCCACAAATACCGCCACCTTCGACGAAATTGATCGCCGCTGTGAGTTTTGGCCCCATTGATCCTTCGGGCAGGTTCAGGGCTTTCGCTTCTGCGACAGTAAGTTCGTAAATGGGCGCGGCAGTGAACGAACCGTAATCGCTGTAGACTGCATCCACGTCTGTGAGCAATAACAGTGCGTCGGCACGGAGATGTCGGGCAAGTAGGGCGCTGGCCGCATCCTTGTCGATCACAGCTTCTACGCCGACCAGGCTGCCATCGCCCCGCCGAAGAACCGGAATGCCGCCGCCTCCGGCGCAGATCACTACAACACCCTGCTCCAGCAGCAGCTGGAGCACACGCATGTCGGGTATCTCCAGGGGCTTCGGCGAGGGCACTACCCGCCGCCACTTGTTGCCATCCTGGGCTATGTGCCAGCCGGCGGCTTGAGCCTTGGCCTCGGCCTCTTGCTTGTCATACACCGGCCCGACAAATTTCGTGGGTTTACTGAAAGCAGGGTCGTCCT
This sequence comes from Marinobacter sp. L-80, assembly GCF_056859395.1. Lineage (NCBI taxonomy): Bacteria > Pseudomonadati > Pseudomonadota > Gammaproteobacteria > Pseudomonadales > Marinobacteraceae > Marinobacter > Marinobacter sp. L-80. Next base: position 94,751 of record NZ_JBSXOI010000051.1, on the reverse strand, counting down.
TGTCCACCAGTACCTGGGTGAGCAGGGTTGCCACAGGCCGGTCATGATCCAGGGCGTTTTCCAGCTCCTGCTCTATGATGTAACCGATCATGCCTTCGGTTTCCGCGCCCAGTACGTCTAATGGATAAGCTTCCTCTGGCTGATAGGAGGCACCTTGAAGCGCCAGCAAACCTACCTGCGGACCATTGCCATGAGTGACGACCAACTGATGGCCAGCGCGGACGATTTCGGCGAGTGATTTGGCGGCAATTTTTACATTGGCCCGCTGGGCCTCGGCGGTCAGAGGCTCCCCTCGCTGCAATAGGGCATTACCACCAAGAGCTGCTACTACAAGCATATCGCGCTCCTTGCCTCAGCTTCCAAGAGTTGCAACTAGCACCGCCTTGATGGTGTGCATCCGGTTTTCCGCCTGATCAAACACAATAGAGGCAGGGCTCTCGAAGACCTCTTCGGTGACTTCCATGGCATCGATACCGAACTCCGCCTGTATCTCCTTGCCAACGGTGGTTTCGGTGTTATGGAAGGCCGGCAGGCAATGCATGAACCTTGCTCTTGGGTTGCCGGTTTTCTTCATCAGGGCAGCGTTTACCTGATAGGGCTGCAGAAGTTTGATCCGCTCTGCCCACCTTTCCTTGGGTTCACCCATGGACACCCAAACGTCGGTGTAAACAAAGTCCACGCCCGCAACGGCGGCGCCAATGTCTTCGGTGATCATGACCCGGGCGCCGGTTTCAATGGCAATAGCCTGTGCCTCCTTCTGAATTGCCTCACTGGGCCAGCAGGCTTTCGGGGCGCACAGGCGCACGTCCATGCCCATCTTGGCGCCGCCGATCAGCAGGCTGTCGCCCATGTTGTTGGCAGCGTCGCCGATGAACACAAATGCCACGTCCCGCAGGGGCTTTTCCACGTTTTCCTGCATGGTCAGGAAGTCCGCCAGGATCTGAGTGGGGTGGAATTCATTGGTGAGCCCGTTGTATACCGGCACGCCAGCGTATTCTGCCAGCTCCTCAACTACCGTCTGTCCGAACCCCCGGTATTCGATGGCATCGTATACACGCCCCAGCACCCGGGCCGTATCCTTCACCGATTCCTTATGGCCGATATGGGTGCCCGTCGGCCCCAGGTAGGTAACCCGGGCGCCCTGATCAAATGCTGCAACCTCGAAACCCACCCGGGTTCGGGTGGAGTTCTTTTCAAAGATCAACGCAATGTCCTTGCCCCTGAGTTGCGGCACTTCGGTGCCGGCATACTTGGCGGTTTTCAGATCGGCTGAAAGCTTAAGTAGAAAGCCGATCTCCCGTGGGGTAAAGTCCCGCAGGGTCAGGAAATGCCGGTTCTTGAGGTTGAAAGCCATGGTGTTACTCCTTCCTTGTTAAACGGCGTCTCGAATGGTCGGGCAACTCATGCAGCGCCCACCGCCCCGGCCACGGCCAAGCTCCGCTCCGGGGATGGCAAGCACTTCGATGCCGGCGGCTTCCAGGGCGGCGTTGGTGTCGTCGTTACGGTCGTAACCGATAACCACGCCCGGGCTCAGGGCGAGTACGTTATTGCCATCGTTCCACTGCTCCCGTTCCCGCTCGGCCGGGGTATCACCACCGGTGGCAACCACCTCCAGTGAGGGGTAGCCCAGTACGTCCGCAACCACATCGAACAGCGGCCGGGGGTCCTGCTGGAAAGAGAGGTGTTTGCCGTCCCTGCCGGGGCGCAGGTCGTAGCAGACTGTCTGGTCGGCGACCTCCTTGAAGGTGGTGACCACATTGCCGCCACAGAAGGTAAACACCGTGTCCAGATGCATGGCTGAACGGGTCTTGGGGATTTGGCAGGCAATCACCCGCTCAGCGGCACCGTTCGTAAAAAGGGCCCTGGCTAACTGGCCGATGGCTTGCGGAGAGGATCGTTCCCCCATCCCCACCAGCACCGTGCCATTACCCACCGGCATAATGTCTCCCCCTTCCAGGGTTGCCAGGGCGTGATCTTCGAGGGGGTCACCCCAGTGCACGTTCACCTTGCCAGCGAACGCCGGGTGGAACCGGTAGATGGCGCTCATTAACAGTGTTTCCGGTTTGCGTGCGGCCCAGTACATGGGGTTCAGGGTGACTCCGCCGTAGATCCAGGCGCTGTTGTCCCGGGTGAACAGGAAGTTTGGCAGTGGTGGCAGCACAAATCCGTGAGGCCCCAGATGGTTACCAAACAGGCCCGTGGGGTTGAAAGGCAGGTCGCCAACTTCCAGCCCGCCAATCAGGAACTCCGCCAGGGATTGGCCGGGAAGCTCGTCCATCCAGGCGCGAAGGTCGGACACCATGCCCACGCCGATGTGGTTCCAGGTAATGCGGTTGTCCAGAATCCAGTCCCGTGCCTCGGGGATGTCCAGGGTCTCGGCCAGCAGTTCGTTAACGTCCAGTACCTCCACGCCCCGGGCACGCATCAGCCCGGCGAATACGTCATGGTCTTTCTGGGCCTGCTTGACCCAGAATACGTCGTCAAACAGCAGCGAATCGCAGTTGGATGGTGTCAGCCTCCGGTGGGCCAGTCCGGGGCGACAGACGATCACCTGTCGCAGGGTGCCGGTTTCGGAATGAACACCAAGTGTTTGATTAGTCATGTTGCATGCTCCGTTGCGTTGATTTAGAGAATCGCGCCGACACTGATCACCACCGTGATGAATACGGTGAGAATCAGCAGCAGGGGCCAGATGAACGCCAGCCAGCGGTCGTAGGAAACACGGGCGATGGCGAGGCCGCCAATCACCACAGCGAAGGTCGGATTGATCAGGTTTACCAATCCATTGGCGGATTGATAAGCCGTGACCACCAGATCTCGCCCAACATTGGCGAAGTCGGCCAGTGGCGCGAGGATCGGCATGGAGAGCACGGCCAGGCCGGAAGAGGACGGCACAAAGAAACTCATGCCCATTTCTATCCAGAACATCAGGTTGATAAACGCCAGCTCCGGCAACCCGCCGAGGGTGGTTTCTGCACTGTGCAGAATGGTGTCTGCAATCATGCCCTGTTCCATGATCACCACAATGCCTCGGGCCAGGCCCACCACCAGGGCAACCCCGAGCAGGTCGCGAGCGCCGTCAACAAAGCTGCCGGTCAGTTTTTTCTCGCCTAACCGGGCGATCAGGCCAATCACGATGGCGGACCCGAAAAAGAGTGAGCCCATCTGTGCCATCCACCAGCCTTGGGACGACACCCCCCAGATCATCACGATGAAGGTAACGGCGAAGATGGCCAGCGCTATTTTCTGGGTGCCGGTGAGGTCAAAGTTTTCCAGCTCATCATGTCCTTGCAGGAAAAGTCTGCGATGGGCCTCCCTTTGCCTGGCGACCACAGAGCGGGATGGGTCCTTCTTGACCCTGTGGGCATAGCGCATGACGTAAGCGGCACAGATGATCAGGCCACCGACAAGAAGTACGAAGCGCAGTGCGATGCCGTCTGTGAAGGGAATGTTGGCGGCGTTTGCGGCAATAACCGTGGCAAACGGATTGATTGTGGAGCCCAGTACGCCAATACCCGCGCCTATCAGAATAATGGCGACCCCGGTCACAGCGTCATATCCCGCCGAGATCATCACTGGAATCAGAATGGCATAGAACGCCAGGGTCTCCTCGGCCATACCATAGGTTGTACCGCCCAGCGCGAAAAGGGTCATCAGTATTGGAATCATCCATATCTCCCGGCCCTCCAGCCGGTGCATGGCGCTGCGTATGCCGGTATCGATGGCGCCGGTGGCGTTCATCACGCCCAGGAAGCCACCAAGGAACAGCACGAAAAGGGCCACATCAATGGCATTGGCAGCATAACTGTCGGGGTCATAGAAGCCCGCTGTGGGCGCCAGCATTACATCCACGAACCCCTGGGGGTTGGGCTCAACGGTCTGATAGGTGCCGGGCAGCGCCACTTCCCGACCGACCTCTTCATTCATCGACCGCTCGTATTGCCCGGCAGGGATGACCCAGGTCAGCGCTGCAATCAGAATGATCAGTAGGAACAAAATGGTGTATGCCGTGGGAAACCGTGTTGCGAGGTCATCTTCGGGGTTCGATGAAGGAAGCTTGTCATTGCTCATGCGCGATCTCCTTTCAGTGGTCCTTACATGAAAATCCGCTGCCTCAACCACGAAGCTGAATTTTTTCTAACACGGTCATTTGCAGCACTGGCAGTCTAGACTAGAATACAAACAACCATCCAGTCGTTTGTTTTTCGTTGAGGAGGCCGCGTGAAAATACGGATCATCCGTGGCGATAGGCAGGCTAGGACACAGAGGCCGGCGTTAAACCAATGAATACTTTGTTTACTTCGACATTTCCTAATCAGCAGGAGTGGGGCAAAAGTGGGAGTTAGGGGCGTAGTGGGCCAAGATATGAAACTTTGGGGGATATTTTGAATAGTCGAACTCTTGTTGTGCTTGCATTTCTATCACCTTTGAACCTGGAGGCAAGTGACGCAGCACAAAGTCATTCTTCCGGCAACGCTTATTTGACTGAGTCAAATGAGGAGCCTGCTTTAACCATTAATGAACCGATGTTCTTCGCCTTAGGGAGGGATGACGATACAACCGCGGAATTTCAGCTAAGCCTTAAGTACCGTGTTTTTGCAGAGGACGGTTTTGTGGTGAGGCGCGCAAGTTGGTTGGAAGATCTGCACTTTGCTTACACCCAGACCTCTCTCTGGAACCTGAGTGAGGAGTCTGCGCCGTTCGAGGACTCCACTTACAGGCCCAGCTTATTCTGGGAGTTTGATTCACAATCCAGTCCGTTTGGTGCGAGATTGCTGAGGGTAGGCTATGAGCATGCTTCAAATGGGCAGGATGAAGACCGGTCTCGAAGCATCGATACTTTATTTTTGATGCCGGTGTGGAGCCGCACGCTACTTGGCCAGCAATGGACTCTTGCCCCGAAGCTTGTCGGTTATTTAGCTAAGGGCTCTGAAAACGACGATATTGCAGATTATCGGGGCTATTCTGACTTGATGCTTCGGGTAGGGACTGAGGAGAGCCTGCTGATTTCTTCTTTATTTCGGCTCGGCGACAATGGCAGAACCACCATTCAGCTCGACCTGTCGTATCCGATCCGCAAACGCATTTTCGAACGAACGGGCGGTTATCTGTTTCTGAGGACTTTTAAGGGCTATGGCGAAACGCTCGAAACCTTTAATCGAAAACAGGACTTTCAGATTCGGTTTGGATTTGCCATCGTGCGCTAGGCAAATGCGGAACATGATAAAAGCACCAGCAGCTGCCGTGAGTCGGACGCTTGAATTTTTTTGAGCAATTAGTCAGGGTTGGCTTGGTCCCTGCTGGGCTATGTCTTCTTTTAGAATGCGCTTGATTTCCAGAATGGTGCCTGCGGTTTTCTGTACACTGTGGCCGGAAATAATGGCTTTTTCTGAGTAAGCGCCGGGAAGGTGAGCACTGCGGTAAGGTACAAGGCCATCGTCAGAATCGGCGAGTGCCATGTCGGGATCGGAGCGAGCCACGATCGAATGATAGCGTACCCGGGGAGAAATCGGGAGGTCTGCAGCTGTTCTGACGAAAGGATCTTTTTCACTCAGGTTGTCTAAGCTGTTAGATAAGTCGGGCAGCTTTCCCTGTCTATCAATGGCTGCTGCGCGGGGTGCCAGTATGTGAGTGAGTTCTTCGAGCACTCTAACGGGGAAGCGAATCAGTCCTGCCATCCAGCGCCCAAAAGGTTCTGCGGCGACCTTTGTGCCTCGGTGTGGAGTTGCTAGAAAGATGGCTCTGTTAACAGAAGGGAAGGGCTCGAAGCGCAGTATCGGCTCAATGCGTTTGATCTGCTGCGGCGTAAATTGGCTGTGATTCTCGGCCAGTTTCACTAGCGACTGATCGGTTGTTGAAACCATCAGCCGCGCAAGAACACCACCCATGCTATGGCCTACCAGTACGAGGTTCGAGGACGCCGGTGCCTGGCCCGAGGGATCAAAGTGTGCGAGCGTATCACTGAGGGCTTTGCGAATTGCAGCGTGGTTTAATGCAATCGGCAAATTGGTGGGGTAATAAATCTGCCAGATTTGGAAATGCTGACGCAAAGTTTCATCACCCAGAACTTCGTTGGCGAGGTCCACCCAGGCTTCAGGACTGCTTGCTAGTCCATGCAGCATAACGATGATTCGTTTGTTTGGGTCATATCGCTGCATCAGATAAACATGGGGACGGTCGATGCTGCCTTTGCGACCAAACAGACTTCTAAGCGACTGTCGGCGAAAATCTGAGCGCGCCAGCCACAGCCCATAGCCTGCTGTGAAATTGGCGGCCAACGGTGTCCGCTGTCCCTGTATCACGATGGCCGACTCTATATAGGGATTGTGAACTGTCAGATAGGCTTGCTGGGTGTGCAGCACGCTTTGCAGGTCTTCGCCGTCGGGGCGTAGCGTGATCGTTATGGAGGGGGTGGGCATCTCACTCCATGACGGCAGCTCTCTGTCACGCTTCGGTTGCTGGTTAGCACCTTGAGAACGTGTCTCAGCCAGAGACTCATCCGGCATAACTGCCACCATTTCAGCGCCAATGCCATCTCGTCTATATACGCTACGCAGGCCTCGGAAGGAGAAAGCCGAGGCCGGTAAAAGTTCAGATGGGAGCGTGCTAACGGATGGAAAGTGGGGCTCATCTGTTTCAAGCTGTATTGCCCAACCAGCCGTTTGCTGTTGGCCAGTACCAGAGTCATGGCCAGTCCCTTGCTCCCGGGTTTCGAACAATTGAGTGGCAGCCTGTGCGACAGCATAGTTATACCAGTCTTGTATCTGGGTCTGTCGATACTCAAAAGCTCGCTCGCCAGGCTGGCGATTGCCAAAAAAAAGGTAGGCATAAGCATAGCGGACAACCTCAAGCCAGGCCGCCAATCGTTCGGGGTCTGAGCTTATCGTTTGCGCTCGCGCCAGCCAAAGCTCAGATATGGCTGCCAGTTGCTGGTCTTCAGAAATGTCCGCTACCTTGGTAAACGCATCGACGCAGCCCGACGAAATCGGGGTTGCACATGCCTCTTCCTCCAGCCCAGCCGCCCTAACGGTCTGAACGGTGGCATTGCTGAGTGTGCCACGAGTCAGAATATCGCCACGCTTGAGCTTGAGAAATTCACCTGGGTGAAGGGTGTCAGTTTCAACCGCTGGGCTAAGCTCCCCTAGAATGGAGCAGCCACCCATCAATGGTGAGACAATCGCTAAAAATACCAGTAAGTGGTGAGGGTGAAGAAGCCTCATAGAGGCGCTCTTTCAAGAGACGTGCCGGGGTCTCCTCTTTGAATCGACTGTAAGAGATCTCCATTTTTCTCGTCGGAGGCTAGTGCGTGTTCGTTGCCAACGACTGCTTGCATTAGAGGACTGATTCTGTGCATCGACCAAGTCACCTCGGGTGCAAAAGCTCAAACAAGAGTTGTCGATGCGTTTCTTTTACATCCTTGAGTGATATTGAAGGGGTGCCCTGGGATAGCATTGAGGAGTTCATCCACAATAGTGCGGGAGCAAGTGCCAGCGGGAAAAAGTGGTCGGTCAAGACGCTGGGCCGAACAACGCCTCGGTGTATGTAATGTTGGATGACGGACTGCGATCTCTCCTGTAACTGGCGCACAATTTTATCGTGCCAGAACTGCACCACCTCCGTCGCACGGTCGCTTTCCGCCAAAATTAGCCGGTAGATCGAAATGGTACCTGGAGAGTCGAAGGTTGCGTAGAGGCGTTCAAGATAGACATCGATGAAGTCAGACAAAGACAAGTCTTCATCAGGAAGCCAACCCTCGAAATCATAGAGCTGTCGTGTCGTCCGTTCGAGCAAGGCATGAAAAATTTCGTCCTTGCGTTTGAAATGAGCATAGATCCCGGCCTTGGACAAGCCAGCACGTTCCGCAATTTGCTCCATGGACACCGCATTGTAAGTCCGGTCCGAAAACTCTATCAGCGCGGCCTCCAGTATCTCTTCTTTTCTGGCTTCAGAGGACAAGTAGCGGCGTTTGGGCGATGCGTCCTTATTTTTGGGTTGCATTGAAAGACCCTGTTGAAAAGTTCTATGAATGTCATTGTAGGCCCTCTCGCCAGTGAAGTGATCAGAAGCGAAACTGGCTGAACAACTTTAGTTGCAACTGCTTGCGTTCAGCAGTGACGGTGCGGTTGCTTGCAGTGTATGAATTGTACCGTATAATTTAAAATAACCGCCCAGTCGTTTTTTTGTTTATGCGAAAAAGGGGGCGGTCTCGGCGCGTGCGTCTGATCCTTCGAACCAACCCACTGAGGCTTCCCCGGATTGATGACTACCTCATCTTCTCTCATGAAAAAGTTACTGATTGTTAGTCTTGCAATAGGCGCTGCCGCCCTGGCATGGTGGGGCTGGTTGAACTATTCCGAAACAGGGCCCGGCGAAGGCTTCGTCAGTGGTAATGGTCGAATTGAAGCCACCGAGATCGACATTGCCACAAAGCTGCCCGGGCGCGTTGAAGGCATTTTTGTTCGCGAGGGAGACTTTGTAGAGGCCGGCCAACCATTGGCCCAGATGCAGCTGGAGACGCTCGAAGCACAGCGCGACGAGGCCGAGGCCATGCGCCAACAGGCGGAGTATATGGTTGCGGCGGCGCAGGCGCAGGTGGCCCTGCGCGAAGCTGACGTTGTTGCTGCTTTGGCCTTTGTGGACCAACGAGAGTCTGAGCTCGATGCTGCGCAGCGCCGTCTGAATCGTTCTCAGACGTTGTCGGACAGGGGGGCCGCATCGATACAGCAACTAGACGATGATAGAGCGCAGGCCAGCGGCGCCCGAGCCGCAGTCTCCGTCGCTAAAGCCCAGGCGGCAGCCGCACGTGCAGCCGTTGAGGCCGCCAAAGCCCAACTCGTTGGTGCGCGGTCGACCGTATCCGCTGCCACCGCCACCATCGACCGTATCGAAGCAGAAATCCGGGATAGCGAGCTGCGAGCACCGCGTGATGGTCGGGTTCAGATACGTGTGGCGCAACCTGGCGAAGTGTTGGGCGCGGGAGGTCGAGTACTGAACCTGATTGATCTGACGGATGTCTACATGACTTTTTTTCTGCCCGAAACGGTAGCTGGTCGCGTAGGTATCGGCTCGGAAGTGCGTATCGTTTTGGACGCCGCGCCCGATTACGTTATTCCGGCGACGATTTCCTATGTGGCTAGTGCTGCACAGTTCACCCCCAAGACTGTAGAAACTGCTAGCGAGCGACAAAAGCTGATGTTTCGTGTACGAGCACAAATCTCTCCAGAGTTGCTGCATGAGCATCTCAGGCAGGTCAAGACAGGCCTGCCCGGTGTGGCATGGGTCAGGCTTGATACTGATGTGGAATGGCCCGGAAGTCTTGACCTTCGCGTGCCGGAGTAAAAAATGAATCAGTCCTCGCAGTTCGCGAGCGTTGCCAGCGTTCACCAGGTACGCTTACGTTATGGAGATGTCCTGGCTCTGGATGGAATTGACCTGGAGATTCCTGCAGGACAAATGACCGGCCTGATTGGTCCGGATGGAGTCGGTAAGTCCAGCCTTTTGGCATTACTGGCTGGCGTTCGCGTCATCCAAGAAGGCTGTGTCGCCGTGTTGGGCGCAGATATGGCCAGCAAGGCCCATCGCAAGCAGGTATGCCCGCGCATCGCCTACATGCCGCAGGGACTGGGCAAAAACCTGTATCCGACGCTCTCGGTCGAGGAGAATCTGCAATTCTTCGCGCGCCTGTTCGGTCATGGCGCCGCAGAGCGCCGCCAGCGGATCGATGAGCTCACCCAGGCCACTGGCCTGTTCAAATTCCTGGAGCGCCCGGCAGGCAAGCTGTCCGGGGGCATGAAGCAAAAACTCGGCCTGTGCTGCGCGCTGATTCATGACCCGGATTTTCTGATTCTCGATGAGCCGACGACTGGCGTGGACCCGCTGGCGCGCGCGCAGTTCTGGGATCTGATTGACCGTATCCGCGCCGATCGCCCCGGCATGAGCGTGATTGTGGCCACGGCCTACATGGATGAGGCCCAGCGCTTCGACTGGCTGGCCGCCATCGACGACGGCAAGGTCCTCGCCACCGGCACGCCGAAGGAATTGCTGGCAAGAACAGGCAGCCCGAACCTGGAAGAGGCATTCATCCGCCTGCTCCCGGAAGAGAAAAAGCGTGGGCACCAGGCGGTGGTCATTCCTCCGCTGCCTGATGACGGAGCGGATGACATTGCCATCGAAGCCCAGGAGCTCACTATGCGCTTCGGCGACTTCGTCGCTGTCGACAGTGTCTCCTTCCGTATCCGGCGCGGTGAGATCTTCGGCTTCCTCGGTTCCAACGGGTGCGGCAAGTCCACGACCATGAAGATGCTCACCGGCCTGCTGCCGGCGAGCGAGGGCCGGGCCTGGCTGTTCGGCCACGAAGTCGATCCGCATGACCTGGACACCCGCCGCCGCGTCGGCTACATGTCCCAAGCGTTCTCGCTCTACAGCGAAATCACGGTACGCCAGAACCTGGAGTTGCACGCCAAGCTCTTCAGTGTGTCCCCGGAGGACATTCCTGCTCGCGTCGATGAGATGGTGGAGCGCTTCGGGCTGGTGGACGTCATCGACAGCCTGCCGGCCAGTCTGCCTCTGGGCATACGCCAACGCCTGTCGCTGGCGGTCGCCATGGTGCACAAGCCAGAACTGCTGATTCTGGACGAACCGACTTCGGGCGTCGACCCGGTGGCGCGCGATGCGTTCTGGCGACTGCTCATCGAGCTGTCGCGGCGTGACCGGGTGACGGTCTTCATTTCCACCCACTTCATGAACGAGGCAGAGCGCTGCGACCGCATGTCGATGATGCATGCGGGCAAGGTGCTCGACAGCGACGTGCCCGCCAGACTGGTCGAGAAGCGCGGCGCCAAAACCCTTGAAGAGGCCTTCATCGGCTACCTCGTCGAAGCCGAGGGCGGCACGGCGGCGCCGGCCAGCCAGCCCGGGGCCGCCGATCACGAGGAGCAACCATCGGCGGCGCCCGCTGAACACGGCGGGCACGGCTCTGGCGGTTTCAGTCTGCAGCGAATGTTCAGCTATCTGTGGCGCGAGACGCTGGAATTGCAGCGGGACCCGGTACGCGCCACGCTGGCGCTGGGCGGTTCGCTGCTGCTGATGTTCGTGATCGGCTTCGGCATCACCATGGACGTCGAGGACCTGAGCTATGCGGTGCTCGATCGCGACCAGACCACGCTTAGCCAGAACTACACGCTGAACTTGGCCGGATCGCGCTACTTCACCGAGCACGCGCCGATCATCGACTACGAGGACCTTGATCGACGCATGCGCAACGGCGAACTGTCGCTGGCCATTGAGATCCCCCCTGGCTTCTCTCGCGATGTGTTGCGAGGCCAGAACGTGCAGATAGGTGCCTGGATCGACGGCGCCATGCCGCAACGCGCGGAAACCGTCCAGGGCTACGTTCAGGGCATGCACCAGCACTGGCTGCTCGTACAGGCCAGCGAACGCAGCGGTGCCAGCGCCGCAGGAAATGCGAGCGTCGAGACACGCTTTCGCTACAACCCCGATGTCAAGAGCCTGCCGGCCATGGTGCCGGCGGTGATCCCTCTGCTGCTGCTCATGCTGCCGGCCATGCTGACTGCGCTGGCGGTGGTGCGCGAGAAAGAAACCGGGTCGATCACCAATCTGTACGTGACGCCGGTCACGCGCATCGAGTTCCTGCTTGGCAAGCAACTGCCCTATGTCGGTCTGGCCATGGTGAACTTCCTGCTGATGAGCCTGCTCGCGGTCACCGTCTTCGGTGTGCCGGTCACGGGCAGCTTCTTCACCCTGTCGCTGGCCGCGCTGATCTTCTCCTTCGCCGCGACAGGCATGGGGCTGCTGGCCTCGGCCGTCACGCGCAGCCAGATCGCCGCCATGTTCTTTGCCATGATCGGCACCATCATTCCGGCCACCCAGTTCGCCGGCCTGAGGGATCCCGTGTCCTCGCTTGAAGGCTCCAGCAAGTTCATCGGCGAGATCTACCCCGCCACGCACATGATCTCCATCAGCCGTGGCGTGTTCAACAAATCACTCGGCCTGGCCGACCTGACGGGGCCGCTGTGGTCGATGCTCATTTCGGTTCCGGTCATTCTCGGCGTGGCTGTTTTGCTACTCAAGAAGCAGGAGCGTTGAGATGCGCAGAAGAAACCTGGCCAACATCTACGACCTTGGTGTCAAGGAGCTGTGGAGTCTTTGGCGCGATCCGATGATGCTTGTGCTCATCGTCTATGTGTTCACCGCGTCGGTCTACACCAAGGCCACGTCCATGCCGGAGACGCTGCACAACGCGCCCATCGCCATCGTCGACGAGGATAATTCGGCGCTGTCCCAGCGGGTTGCCTCGGCCTTCTACCCCCCGCAGTTCACGCCACCGGCCATGATCGACTATGGGGACGTGGACCCGGGCATGGACGCGGGGCTGTACACCTTCGCTCTGGTCATTCCGCCCAACTTCCAGCGCGACGTGCTGGCGGGGCGATCGCCTGCCGTGCAGCTCAATGTCGACGCCACCCGCATGAGCCAGGCCTTCACCGGCAGTGGCTATATCCAGCAGATCTTCACCGGCGAAGTCAATGAGTTCGTCAAGCGTTACCGCGGCACCGACGCGCCACCCGTGGATCTGGCATTGCGCGCCCGCTTCAACCCCGCGCTCGACAAGGCCTGGTTCGGCTCGGTGGTGCAGATCATCAACCACATCACGCTGTTGTCCATCATCCTGACCGGCGCAGCGCTGATCCGGGAGCGCGAGCACGGCACCATCGAGCACCTGCTGGTGATGCCGGTTACACCCGCGCAGATCATGCTCTCCAAGGTCTGGTCGATGGCCCTGGTCGTGCTGATCGCCTCCTTCCTGTCCCTCAATCTCATGGTGCGCGGCGTCCTGGGCGTTCCCGTCGAGGGTTCCATTGCGCTGTTCTTCGCCGGCGCGGCGCTCAGCCTGTTCGCCACCACCTCGATGGGCATCTTCATCGCCACCCTGGCGCGCAACATGCCCCAATTCGGCATGTTGATGATGCTCACCATCATGCCGCTGCAGATGCTATCCGGCGGCGACACGCCCCGCGAGAGCATGCCCGAGATCGTGCAGAACATCATGCTGATCGCACCCACCACCCATTTCGTGGAGCTGAGCCAGGCCATCCTTTACCGGGACGCGGGCCTGGAGACGGTATGGCAGCCGTTCCTGGCGCTGGCCCTGATCGGCACGGTGCTGTTTTTCCTGTCGTTGGCACGCTTTCGCAAAACGATCGGCCAGATGGCCTGATCGTTTGATCGCCTCAGCCGGCCTGAGGAAATAGCCGCACTGGTGGCAATTATCGCCAGCGAGTCTGCAGGGTTTATGACCTGCAGTAATGCCTCGATGCCTGGCAGCGTCCCGCTATTGGCTGTCACCCCCTTGAGCCGACTTGTCAGCAACTTGACCACCCCTATGGAGGAAACACCATGCAGTACTCATTCTCTGGCCGCGTAGCCCTGGTCACCGGTGCGGGGTCTGGCATTGGCGAGGCCATCGCTCGGCTTCTTGCGAGCAACGGCCTGAATGTCGTCGTCTCGGATGTCAGCGCCGACAATGCGCAGCGCGTCACCAGCCTCATCAATGCCGAGGGTGGCCATGCCGTGGCCAATGTGGCCAACGTGGCACGCATCGATGACGTTGAGGCTGCAGTGGCTTGCGCGGTCGATACATTCGGAGTCCTTCACTTTGCTGTCAACAACGCCGGTATTGGTGGCGGCCAGAGCCCGGTAGGGGAACTGGACCCTGCCGCCTGGAGTCGGGTGATCGATGTCAACCTGAATGGCGTGTTCTATGGCCTACGCCATCAGATTCCTGCCATCCTGCGCTCCGGGGGCGGAGCCATTGTCAATATCTCCTCCATCCTGGGGGTGGTAGGTGACGCAGCGAGCCCCGCATACGTCGCAGCCAAGCATGCTGTGACCGGTCTGACCCGGTCGGCAGCGCTGGCTTATGCGCCCAAGGGAATCCGGATCAATTCGATCCACCCTGGCTACGTGCTTACACCCATCCTGGATTTCCTGGATCAATCGGCCCTCCAAGAGATCGCTGGTCTGCATCCAATCGGTCGCCTGGGTACATCGGACGAAATTGCCCATGCCGTAGCGTTTCTGCTATCGGAAGGAAGCAGCTTCGTTGCGGGCGCCCAGCTCATCGCGGATGGCGGCTACACTGCGCGGTAGGTCTGACGGCGATGAGACTACAGACATTCCACACGCCGCGCTCCATGCCGAACAGGTATTTCCGCATGGGAGGGGAGAGTGCGCGATGACGATTGATGCCTTCCATGGTTTCACGCTCGCCATCCTGCTTTTGTTCGTGGGCAAGGGCTTGGTTGCGCGTTGGAGCATTTTGCGCAGATACAGTATTCCGGAAGCCTTGGTGGGCGGGTTAGCCTGCGCCTTCGTTGTCTTCATCCTGCACTACGGGATGGGGATCACGCTCAGTTTCGATCTCGAAGCGCGTAATGCGCTGCTGCTGTATTTCTTTGCGGGCATTGGCCTGAGTACCGACGCCCGCACGCTGCGCCATGGTGGGCGGCCCTTGCTGATCCTGTCGGGGTTGGCCATCGGGTTCATGGTGCTGCAGAACCTGGCCGGGATGGAGATGGCACGCGCCTTCGGCCTGGATCCGCGCGCCGGGCTGATGGTGGGATCGATTTCCCTGACCGGAGGCGTGGGCACCACCTTGGCCTGGTCCGATCACTTCGTTCAAAACCTCGGCATTGCGCAAGCGCAGGAACTGGGATTGGCAGCGAACATGATCGGCCTGATCGCGGCCTGCACCATCGGTGGCCCGATCGCAAGCCTGCTGATGCGCAGGCATCGGCTGCAAGCCTCCGGCGACAGCGCTTTGGAGATTGGTACGCTACATAGCGATGAGCAGCATGCCCAACTGGACTATTACGGAGTGCTGCTGGCATTGCTCTGGCTCAACTTCGCCTTGATGCTGGGATATGGAATCAATGCCTTGGTCGCGTACACCCCCGTCACGCTGCCTGACTTTGTAGGCTGCCTACTGGCGGGAATCTTACTTCGTATGATCGGCGACTGGGTGAGGCCTAATGGGCACGGGCGCTTATGGAACTGGCCGAGCATGCAGCCAGGTCTCGCCCTGATCTCCGACATATCATTGGGCCTGTTTCTGACTATGGCGTTGATGGGGCTGCGGCTTTGGGAGCTGCAACCGGTGCTTGGATTCATCACGGTGGCAATGCTGGTGCAAACTTTTCTGGTTATCGCATTTGTTCTTCTGGTTGTGTTTCGGGCAATGGGTAAGGATTACCAGGCTGCAGTGATGTGCTCAGGCTTCGGCGGAATCGCGTTAGGGTCCACTGCCACCGCAATCGTCAACATGACGGCGGTCACTCGGGAGCATGGCGCTGCACGGGAGGCGTTCATCGTGGTGCCGTTGGTATGTGGGTTGGTCATCGATATTGCGAACGCACTGATAATCAGCCTGATGGCCGGTTAGGCAAAAATCGTGGAAGAGGAAGTCATCGACCCCGGTTTACTTCGTAGCCTGGTTCGAGACCTTAATAAGTTCATAGCGGGCGCGCTTGCCGTCACCACTTACGACTCTTGTGCCAGACCTTCCGTTGAGAATTGCCAAGAAATCTTCGAACTTGCCACAAATACCGCCAACTTCGGCGACGGTCAGTTTAGGTATGGGTTCGGCGCTGGCCGTGCCGAAATCACGGTGGATGGCATACACGTCGGTGAGTAGCAGCGGCATGAATGTTCGCTTTGCGACCATACCGAGTACCAATAGCTTGTTCCGATCTCATCCAAAGGGGGCTCATCGAACGGTCACTCTTTTGCGGAACAAATACGTTGTTCCGTTGAATGGGCGAGGGGTCGTGAAATCAGTCGCTGGTTTTTTGCGGACAGGGTGCGATTTTCTGCCAACCAGTTAAACCTTCCGCACCCGCCGGGGCCAGGCTTAATCGATGTAATGATTCGTATCCCAATGTTTCACCTTGCGAAGTGCGTTCCAGGATAGCGGTTGGGCAGCTATACAGACTTGCTCATAGCATATGAGCGGTTTCTTCTGTGATCACACTTTTTGTAATTGTTCTACAATACGGCGTTTCAGTGGATTAAGCCCCGTTGACATTGGGATAGCTTTAGCCGATAGTTAATGTACGGTTATTTTCCGTACATTATGGCTTCTAGGTTTAAGCCAGTAGTGCAGCATAATGGAAAACACCAAAACAGAGGTTCTGGCCGATTGGCCAGCCAGTTGAAAGAGGAACACCGCATGTCAAAGACAAGCGCGCGGCTGGATTTACGAATTGATCCGGCTATTAAAGAATTGGCGGCGCGCGCTTCAGCTCTGACCGGGAGTCACAGTCTCTCAGAGTTTGTCATCCAGGCAATCCGGGAGAAGTCGGTTCGCGTGATCGAGGAGGCTGAGGTGTATCGCCTGAACAGCCAGTCGTTTGATGCTTTTGTAGCAGCCTGCGAAGCAGCTCCAGCACCGAACGAGGCATTGCTGAGGGCGAAACGTCGCCGGAGTAAAAGGATGGAAAACGGTGACCTTGAGGTTAGAGCCATTAGATAAGAAGTCGCATGACCGGAAATCGTTTGATTGTGGGCTGGAACGGGTAAATGAGTTCCTTAGGCGAGAAGCTCGCAAGCAGATGGACAAGAAAATTAATCGCACCTGGGTGCTGGTGGATGATGAACCTACAAATGTGTTGCCAGTTCCGGTCCTGGGGTATTTCACCCTGACCAGCGCAACCGTAGTGCGTGATGAGCTGCCAGATCAGGAGACCCGTAGCCGATACCCGGCCTATCCCATTCCAGTGATCAAGCTTGCGTGGCTGGGTGTGGATAGCAAACTACACGGATCCGAGCACCGATACGGTGAAACGATAGTTCTTGAGGCGTTGGAAGAGGCGTATCGGATTGTTCAATACACTGGCATGGGAATAGCGGTTGTAACGGACCCTCTTACCCAGAGCAGTGATCGTTTTTTTAAGCGCTACGGCTTCCTGCCTATGGGAAGGCAATTCGGAGATCTGCAGTCGCTTTACTTGCCTATGGGTACAATTGGTCAGCTGATTGATCTTCCATCTTGAGAATGGTCGCAACCAGGAATTGTCGCCCGAACGAGCGTTCAAAGTTTTGGATAACGGGCCTGTAGTGAGATTTTGGTTCCATTCATAAAATGAATGCTCTCGCTGCCAGTCCGTCATCAGCATAAGGGGTATGAAGTCTGGCGGTGCTCTCAGGCAGGGCTGGAGCTCCTTTCCACATACCAAACCGCCGAGTCCGCGATCTCTGGCGGGTGAGTCAAGCCCCAAGAGAGCTGCAGGTGGCATTCTACCTAACCTTTATACAGTGCTGCCGCCCCTCTTAGCGCTGCCAATACCAATTGCTCGTCGTCACAAACGGACTGTTTCTTTAATTGTGCGAGAGCCAGTGCGCCAAGCCGAAAACTTTGTGAAATGGGCAGGGGTAGGGCGTATCCGGTGCCTGATCCTTGGCTTGCAGTCAGGTAAATCCTGCCGGGCTGGCGCTCAATCGTTATCCCCTTTGTTGGCCTCTTAAACTCGGCCTTGGGTAGATAGCCCAGACACACACAACAAAGAAGTGGTAGGTCGTCCTCGCCCAATTGGAGAACAATCTTCCTCTTCCATTCAACGCGTTCACCTTGGCGTGGTGCGACTTCCAAATTCAGTGCAGTCAGCGGCACGCCACCCTCTTGGGTGATGTAGGTCGCCTCTGCAGTGAGAGCCGCCTTTGAACCGAAACAGCGTACCTTTGCCTGGAGAGCAGGGTGTTCAGGCTTGACCGTCGACATAGCGATGAATGCTCAATGCTTGAATGACAGGTTCTGGCTCTATCTTGGATTCGCGCTGGAGTCGAACTGGAACCTCATTACGAAATGCTGGATTTTCACGCCAAGCCAACCTCGGGAGAGTCTCCTGCTGTGCAATAACTACTCCCGAAATCGGGCAACTCTTCCGGAGGACCTTGCCCGCCTCGCGATAGGCGTAGTTTGCTCGCAATTGATTCGGCAGAGTGATTCGGCGGACCAAAGGCTGATCGGGTGAACATTTTCGCCTCAGGACATCTACGGCGGTGTCTGCCAACTCCACATCGCGATCCCTGAGTCCTTCGGCAAGCGCCATGGCCTCATCAAAGCTGAGTTTCTGGATCCGGGCGTGACTGGTTGCCCAGGTCCAGGAGATTGAATCCAAATTACGAGGCATGATCCGGATCTGTCGGTAACACTCCCGCAGATCAAGCGTCTGAATTCCGGCACTTTTCAGAGCGTTCTTTAGCACCGTTTCTCGTGATACCCCGCGCTTCTCAAGGGAAAGGTTCCGGATTTTCAGAACAGTTTCCTTGAAGTGACTTTTAGCTGCATTTAGCTGCTCGACCGCCGACACTGTCGCATCTGAAGCACAAATAATGCCCGCTTCGTATTTCCTGTTGTGAGTATCGTCAATGGTCAGCCCAACCGCATCTATAATCGCAGCTCTGCGCGCATCCGCGGTATAGCGCTGTTTTTCAGTGGCGCCAAAAGTTGGGATATACACTTCAAAATTTCTGGCATGATCCGCTTCTGATAGCTTCTTTAGCCCCTCACAATGATCGACGAGGGATTGATAAGCAGTCGAAAGCTCCTCGATCAAGTCACGCGGGACAGGGACATCGCCAACATCAGAGTTCAACATGTTTTGGATCTCCCAATATCAGAGTACGGCACGGACACTATGTGAACACAAACAAAATCAAAGACCTGATTTATTATACCATATATTCCTGCAGACGAATCTCTTCATTAGCCAATACCAGACTCTGACGGTATCTTGGTTGCACCTAAGCAAAAGATCCTTGAGATTGCCTGAACTCACGAATTGGACACCATGACGAAACTTGCGATCCCACTAAGCCTTGAGACGTTACAAGAGATGGATAAAGACCGGACAAGACTCTCCGGCTTAACCAATGCTGAGCTGGCGGGTTTGTTTACCCTGTTTAAACTGGCCAACTCATCAAAACCCTTTAATGGCCCTGCGAGTGAACGTCTCCTTGCGGAAAGCCTCCAGCTGATTGGTGATTCTCAAGAGGCCAGATCAGAAATTGAGGACCTGGTACAGGATCGAGTGGAGCACTTTTCTGACCTGGCTCCGGGCAACAGCGACATGTTCTTTCTCATGTCAGTCTCGGACGTTGCCAACAAAAGTTACCTGGAACAAAAAAACCGATGGCGTTACGGTTGCTCGAAAGAGTTCAACCAGGTGTTCATCAAACGTAACATCCTAGGTCTGCAGCGGAATGTGTCACTGTCGACTGAGCACGACCGTTTGATTCGAGCCATCGAGGCCGAGCCGGACGAACCCATGGCCATTCAAGGCTTTGCCGGCGTGGGTAAGACTTACCTCATCACAACTCTTGCGGCCTCCTTGAGCGCCAAAGGTCTCTCTGTTGTAGCTCTGGCTCACACCCGTCAGCAACTCACAGCGCTCATGGAACGCACGCAAGCCGTTCGGGGATTGACGTTAGCGGAATTGCAGGAACGGCAACGATTCTGACGAAATCCTCCAAAAAGCCCGTTAACCATCTGTTTTACAAACCCTAAACTATCGCAGCCTGCTAAAGATCACTGTAGACATCTAACTTCTCCTTGCGCGATTGGCATTACTCGCAACTCTCAGGGATGATCAGGCCGAGACAATAGCGGGCTATTTAGCCAGGCTTGTTTGTAGTTGTTTCAACTGACCCTGGAGGACAGCTTTTTCCTGCAGTAATTCGCGATTCTGATCGTTGAGGAACTGGTTTCGGTCGTCAACCGCCGCCACGCGCTCTCTGAGGTCGGAGATCCGCTGCTGGCAGGCCGCGAGATGTTTTTCAGAATCCGTTAGGGCCGCACCAAGCTTCTCCCGGTGTTCGGCGTCGCTATCTCGCTCAAGCTGGAGGCGGTCGACTGTCGCTTCCAGCGTTTCTGTTCGCGTTGCCCATTGTGTTATGACGGCCTGGCTCGCGTGCAACTTTTCTTTCAAGTTTTCAGCGTGATCCTGACTGGCCTCATAGCGCTGGTTTATTTGGTCGCGATGTTGTCTCAGCGTGTCGCGGTCCTGTTCGCTGGAACGGAGCTGCTGCGTCAGCTGATCCACCTGACCCTCCAGTCCTGACTGGGTCCTGTGAAACTGATCCCGTTCATGACGGCGATCCTCGGCAATCTCCTGCTGGTAGTGCTCGAAATGGCTGCGGATATCGCGGTTTTCCTGCTTCATCTCTTGGACGGTTGCAGTGGTCTCACTGAGTTTCTCCTGACTTGCCTCCAGTTTGGACGTGAGTGAGGCCGCCCGGTGCTGTTCCTGTTGCAGAGCGTGGGCCTGGGCATCGCTTTCGTTGCGAAGCGCTTCATTGGCCTTCTCCAGTCCGCAGCGTTGCTCTTCCAGTGACTCGCACCGCTGCCGCACCTCTTCCAGCTCGGTGCGCCATTGCTGTTCCAGCGTCTGGTGCGCTTCGCGCTCCTGCGTAATACGTTCATCGGCCGCGTATTGAGCTCGCTCATGCAGGGCTTTCACGGCGGCCACCAAGTCAGCCGGGAGTCCGTTCAGATGCGCTGCGGCTTCGCTGCCTGTTTTCCAACGTTTCAGCATTGGCCCAAGCGTGCTGCGACTGCCGGTACCGAGTTCCGATCGCACCCGGTCGACAGTAGGCTCGTCACCGCGTTGGCGGACGCGTTGCGCAGCGTTGGCGACATCCTGGTAGGTAATTCCGGCGCGGGCCATGACATGCCTCATTTTTTTCATATAACGTGATATGTAATATTACGTTATTTATGAGATAATTAACAAAGTTAATTTAAGAAACATAACGCACGTTAAAGAGCATTAACGTGCGTTAGTGTGTGGTCTGTTCTATCCTGCCCCTGTAACGCCGGTACATCAGCGGCTCTTGAAAGCACGCCTCGAATTGGAGCGGTCATGGATCCAAAACCCACCGCCAGGTCCCCATTACGTAATGCGGACAAGACCGTGTTGGCCGATTCGGCTAATCGGTACATCCACATGGCCACCACCGACAACACGCGCCGGACCTACCGTGCGGCCATTCGCAGCTTTGAGCGCTGGGGCGGACGCCTCCCGACACAGCCGGCGACCCTGGCGGCCTACCTGTCCGATCAGGCCGCCGCGCTTAATCCTCGCACGCTGGATGTCTACCTGACAGCCCTGGGGCGCTGGCACCAGACTCAGGGATTGCGTGATCCCGCTAGGGACCCTGGCGTGCGCAAAACATTGGAAGGGATTCGTCGCGCCCATGGCCGGCCGAAACGGCAAGCCCGGGCGCTGCGCCTCGAACACATTGCGGCCTTCCTGCAAACGCTCCAGCAGCAGCCTGACTCGCTCAAGAAGCATCGCGACTGGGCCCTGCTGCAGGTCGGTTTTTTTGGGGCGTTTCGCCGCAGTGAATTGGTGACGATTGAGGTGAAGCACTTGTCGTGGGAGCCGGAAGGACTGGTGGTGACTCTGCCACGCTCCAAAACAGACCCTCACGGTGAAGGCCTGAAGCGGGCCCTGCCTCGGGGCAACGGACCGGTCTGCCCGGTCAGTGCCCTCGAAAACTGGCTACAGCATGCCGATATTCATGAAGGCCCCGTCTTTCGAGCCGTCAACCGCTGGGATCGGTTGCAACCCCACGCCCTCTCAGGCGGGTCGGTGAACCGTATCCTGAAGGCGCTCGGGGGAACCTGCGGCCTGGACTTCGTGCCGACCCTGAGCAGTCACAGCTTCCGGCGCGGTCTATCCACCGCCGCCGCGCGGGAGAAGGTCGACTTTGCGCAGATCAAGCGCCAGGGCGGCTGGAAGCATGACGGAACGGTGCGGGGCTACATCGAGGAAGGGCAGCAATTTACGGACAACGCCGCAAGCACTCTACTGACCAAAGTCGCCAGGTTGATCCGGGACACCGACTAATGGTTAGCGTGGTCGCGGCTGGCTACGCTGCCCGGAAGCACTCAGAGCACGATGGACAGGTATCTGTAGTGGCTCACAAAGCTAATCTGTCGGGCCCGCAATTACCCCGAGCAGTGGGACCACATTGGGTGAGAACGGGCACCCGGTTGGGCCCAGATTAGCTGCGAACCGGCTCACCTCTGATGCCAATGAGCTCGCAAACATCGACTTCGGCCCACGCTTTGTGAGAATTAGGGTTGGATGGCATGTGGCGGATTTTCCACGTTTGTCTGCCAACCCTCGAAATCAACCAGATACTCCAGACACTCAACAACCGGATACCCAAAAATACTAATAGTCAGGTTCTCAGCAGGGTTTTTTGCAGGTTGGTGGTGATCATAGGCGCGAGGCGTCTGGCCCGATCGGCGATGGTTCCGCTGAAGCGCTCGTCCACGGTGTCGAGAAACAGCGCTAACCATCTTTGAAAGTGCTGATGCTGCAAGGAGTGCCGGCTATGGAGCGCCTGGTGCCGGGCGATCATATTACGTCGGTACGCGTCATGCTCGCCGAGCAACATCTTCCGCCAGTAGGCGTAAATCTTTGGTTTGTGGCGGGGCAGATCGATGCCCTGGAACACCGGCGCCAGTACGTCGTCAGCCAAGACTTTTCCATAGAAGGCATCGACGAGTTCGGTTATGGCATCGGGCGAGTTCAGTTCACGCATGCGGAGGACACTCCAGCAATCAAGAGATGATCGCCACGGTTGTTTTGCACTTTACCCGTGATGATCATTGAAATAGCCCTGGGTGCCCTGTTGTGCCATGGCATCCACAATCCGCCCGACACCCTGGATATAGGCGGCTGTGCGTAAGGGTATGGCTTTCTCCTCCGCCAGGTTGAAACAGGCATTCGCTTCACGCTCAAGACGCTGCCTGAGTTGCTTTTCCACGGCTTCGCCTGACCAGTAATCGCCCATCCGGTTCTGAACCCATTCCAGATGGCTGACTATCACGCCGCCGGCATTGGCGATGATGTCAGGAATCACGGGGATATTACGATCCTGCAGGACGCGGTCACCGCCGGTGCTGATGGGGCCATTCGCGATCTCCATGATCGCCCTGGCCCGGACCCGGTCCGCGTTGGCGTCCGTTATCTGGTTTTCCAGCGCGGCCAACACCAGAACATCGACGTCCAGTTCCAGCAACTCATCGCCATTAAGGGGCTGCGTCTGCGCGGCGTCACACACGGAATCGTCGCAATAGACCATGCCCTTGAGTTCACGGGTACGGTTCTTGTGACGCAGGATGGGCCCAGGGTTCAATCCCTCTTCACTGTAGATGGCGCCCCGGGAGTCGGACAACGCGACAATATTGTAACCGGCATGGTGCGCCAGGCGCGCAAAATGCTGGCCAGCGTTACCGAATCCCTGGACAGCCACTCTCAGATCTCCCGGTTCCTGGTGCTGCCGTTTTACCCACAGGTCCAACACCTGCAACGCGCCTGCACCAGTGGCTTCCTCACGGCCGATGGAGCCTCCCAGTCCCAGGGGTTTACCGGTAATAACTCCAGGCACGTGCCGACGTTCGATCTGGGCGTATTCGTCCACCATCCAGCCCATGACAATGGCGTTAGTGTTGACGTCGGGGGCCGGAATATCGCGTTCGGGACCAATTACATCGTGAAAAGCACGGATATAGCTACGGGACAATCGCTCCAACTCCATACGGGAGAGGGTCTTCGGATCGACACAGATACCCCCTTTGGCACCACCAAACGGCAGGTCGACCGCAGCACACTTCAACGTCATCCAGAAACTCAGTGTCGCGACCTCATCCTCGGTGACATCGGGGTGGAAGCGAATGCCACCCTTGGTGGGTCCGCGGGTATCGTCGTACTGCACGCGCCAGGCGGGAAAGACACGCAGCGAGCCATCATCCATGCGCACCGATAAACTGGCCTGATGGATGCGTTTAGGTTGCCCCAGGCGGTGGCGACTATCGTCCGCCACCTCCAGCCACTCGTAAATGTCAGCCATTCGGGATTGGGCATCTTCGAGTAAGTGATGGGTATTGCTGCTCATGGTTACCTCAATGTCTCGATAGGGAAAGTTACTATGCTTTCAATTCTGACTTGATAAGTGGTGCTCGTTTCGAAAACCGGCAAAATGGCTGTAGCATTCAGTTATCCGTTCAGATTCAGCCGCTTCATGCTGTCGCGCAAGCCATTCCCGGCTGCCTTGCCTATCCCGCGCAGCGGGATAGTTTTTTGACATCCTTGGTAAAGGTTTGAGCACACAGCTTCAGATCCTCAACCACCGTCAGGTACGGAAACAGCTCATATTGCAATAGCACCTTTTATGAACTTGTTCGATAGACTAACCTTAAAGCCGTAGTCAACTACGGAGTCAAGGCAAATGTCGGAGGAAGCGAATTCATTTACCATCTGGAGCCTGGCCAAGGCGGCTAACGTCCCAGTCGAAACCATCCGCATCTCTTGTCCTCTAATTCAGTCATTGCATGAAGGTGTTGGGCAAAAGAGTCAAGAGGTAATCGAAGACTGACACGAACAGATACAGTGCGTGACGTTTAACTTATGCGCTGTGTCTTCAGTTCATCAAATGTGCTGAGCTACGCACCAATTAAAAACAATGCGTTAACTGGCGAGGCTGCTTCTTCTGTTCATGAAGCCTGTTCATATGCAGTGTTTGAGAATAAATCCATGAACCATTCCCTATAGTTTGGCTGCGGTAACTCAACCAAGCTTTCCGAGAACTGGAAACATCGACAACATCCATGACGTGAATAGAGTCATCTGGCCGGTGAGCACCAACACTCCCATGACAACGAGCAGCAGGCCTGCAAACGCTCTCAGCCATCGACTCCAGCGACTTAGCCAGCGTACTCGTTGGCGAAAGTGTTCAATGAACAGAGCGGTTGCGAGGAAGGGGAGAGCTAATCCCAGCGAATAAACCGCAAGATACAGCATGCCCGCTTCAGCACTGGCCTGTGTGGCACTGAGCGCCAATATGGCCCCGAGTATGGGGCCTATGCAGGGTGTCCAGCCAATGGCAAACGCTATGCCCAGCATAAATGAGGCAGTGGGGCGCCCACCTTCAAGTGACTGCCCAATACGCCAGTCCCTCTGTAAAGCCGGCAGGCTCCACCAGCCCAGCATAAACAACCCCATCAGCACGATGAGTACGCCAGCTACCCGGTTGGCCTCTTCACGATAAGCCATCAACCATTGCCCGAGGACACTGGCGCTTGCCCCCAAGGCAACAAAGATCAGACTGAACCCCATCACAAAACACAGGCTCAACCAGAACGCCTTCAATCGATTCGAAGCCTCGGTTAGAGCGCCTCCGGTAACGACCGACAGGTAGCCGGGAACCAAGGGTAAAGTGCAGGGTGAGAAGAACGACACGAGACCACCGGCAAACGCCGCGGCAATTCCCCAGGTTGGAAGATCAAGCATTTAGCCTCCTGGCATTTTGCCAGTAGCGCACTCCTGCCGGGTGATACTCCTCTGGTAAAAGAGCTGGCATAACGGCTGTGATAGCCACCAGGGCACCGTTACCGAATCCCTGGACCGCCACTCTCAGATCTCCCGGTTCCACGCTCTGCCTTTGTCAGCACTTGGGTACAGCCATTCAGCGCCGCCCTCTTAACGGCAATCGTATCCTGTATTTGCCGCTTTGCTGTGCGGCACTGCTGCTCATCCCCGTTGTCGAGCGAATGAACAAACTCGGCGATCTCCGGAAGCCCCAGGCCTGCCTCACGACAAGCCCCAATGAACTTCAGCCGTTCCAGACAGCGGTCATCAAACAAGCGAAAGCCCCCCGAGGTTTTTCCGCAGGCGTGCACCAGTCGCATATCCAGGTATGTCCGAATCTGAGGCACCGACAGACCACAGCGACGGGCCGCCTCGGAAATGACATAGCCTTGGCTTTGTGTTTCCGGCCCGCGTTCAACGTCAGGTTCCGCTATTAGGGTATTCACCGTCATGTCAGTCGCTCCCTGCTTTGTCGAGCAATTGCCGGGCAATACCCTGACCCAGTTCGAAACCTTCCTGGACAGCCACAATGCTTGCGTGCGGTTTGTCCCGGGACCACGCCTCCCCGGCAGATCGAGAAGCAAAAAAGTGGACATCGCAACAGAAGGCACTGCGAATGTCGCCCTCCGTGGCCACGGACACCAGCGAGAGAACCGCGTCTTCTGGCTGAAGCGAAAGCACCTCCTGTGGCGTGACCGTCAAGGTGACCGGCTTGTGGGTGTGGGGACAACGCGACCGAACCTGTGCGGGTTCGCCAATGACACTGGGAAACATCAAAGCGTCGAGTGCACACCAGGTGTAGAGCGGCTGATCGTTTACCACAAACGCATGCGGCGTTTCACGCAGGGTGATGCCGGAGCCGACCAGCCGTCCCTGACCGTCATACTCGACGGTTCCGCAAGGCAGCTGTTCCAGCACCTGCACCACCTGGTCCGTCGTCCAGTTGAGCGACGCTGCAAGCCGCTCAAGAGTGACCGAACGACCCTGGACCAGCTCACGCAATAGCGCCACATGAAGCGCGGCCTCCGCTTCTCTGGTCAGGCCCAGCCGATTCACGATTTCTCGCACATCATTCATGGGGCCTTGCCTTATCCCGCGCAGCAGGATAGTTGTTTGACATCCTTGGTAAAGGTTTGAGCGCACAGCTTCAGACCCTCAACCATCGTCAGGTACGGGAACAGCTCATCGGCAATCTCGTTGACGGTCATGCGGGCGCGTAGCGCCATCACCGCAGTCTGGATCAGTTCGCCGGCCTCACCCGCGACGGATTGCACACCCAGTAGCCGTCCACTTTCCCGTTCCGCGACCATTTTAATGAAGCCTCCGGTATCAAAGTTGACCAGGGCCCGTGGCACGTTGTCGAGGGTCAGGGTACGGCTGTCGGTGACGTAGCCTCTTGCCTCGGCGTCAGCTTCGGATAAACCGACGGTCGCAATCTGTGGCTCGGTAAAGACCACCTCCGGCATGGCACTGAGATCCAGGCGGGCATCGCCGCCGGTCATATTGACCGCTGCCCGACTGCCACCGGCAGCGGCGACATAAACGAACTGCGGCTGGTCGGTGCAGTCCCCAGCAGCATAGATGTCGGGCACGGTGGTACGCAGACAGTCATCGACTAAAATCGCCCCGCGTGCAGTCTCGACGCCGATAGCCTCCAGGTTCAGTCTGTCTGTGTTCGGTGTGCGTCCCACGGCCACCAGCAGCCGATCGGCCCGCAGTTCCCCCGCGTTCGTAGCGAGAACGAACTCCTCATTGGTATAGCGGATCTGGCTCGCCTGCGTGTTATTCAGAACCTTGATGCCCTCGGCCTGGAACGCGGTTTCAATGGCCTCGCCAACAGCCGGGTCTTCACGGGAAAACAGCCGGCTACGCGCCAGGATGGTCACCTCGCTGCCCAGCCGGGCAAACGCCTGTGCCAGCTCCACGGCCACGACGGACGCCCCGATGACAGTCAGCCGGTCTGGAATGGTGTCGCTGGCCAGTGCCGTGGTGGACGTCCAGTACGGCGTATCGGACAGGCCCGGAACCGGGGGGATGGTAGGCCGCGCACCGGTACCAATGAATGCTCTGTCAAAGCGTACTTCGCGTTCCGTGCCGTCGGCTCCCGTCACTGTCAGCGTATTGGCATCGGTAAAACGGGCCTCACCCTGCAGGACAGTGATCGCCGGATTGTCTTCGAGAATCCCCTCATATTTTGCGTGACGAAGTTCATCAACCCGGGCCTGCTGCTGGGACAGCAACCGGGGCCGGTTAATAGAAGGCTCGACCGCCGCAATGCCCTCGTCGAACGGACTGGTGCGGCGCAGATGGGCCACGTGAGCGGCGCGGATCATGATCTTCGAGGGCACGCAGCCGACATTGACGCAAGTGCCACCGATGGTGCCACGTTCGATCAGCGTTACCCGGGCTCCGCGTTCCGCCGACTTCAAAGCGGCGGCCATGGCTCCGCCGCCACTGCCAATCACAGCAATATGCAGGTTGTCGTTACTCATTCATGTGACTCCTTGGTAGATGGGCTATCGCAGCAGGCGTCGTATTTCTTTTTGCGCCATACGGCGTAGCAGGTCAGGCCGATAAAAATGGCGAGCGTGGGCAACAGCACGTAATCCAGGTAGCCGGTCAGTGCGGCCAGACCGACGGATCCGAGTAAAACCACCAGAATCGGCGTGAAGCAGCACAGCGCGACCACGACCGTGCCAATTGCACTCGCTCGCAACAGGGTCTTGGGATCTTTCATGGTTACTCGTTTGTCGTCCCGGTTTATTTCAGGGTGGACGGATAACCCGCGTTGGTGGTGGCCTGAGTCAGCGCCTCAACGGAGGTTTTCTCATCGTCAAAGGTAACCGTCGCATCACGTTCCTCATATCGGACATCCACAGCGCTCACGCCGTCGACCCGCTTTAGGGCAGCTTTAACCGTAATCGGGCAGGCCGAACAGGTCATGCCTGGAACGGACAAGGTCACCGTTTGTTGCGCCGCCAGGGCAGGCAGGCTGAACAGCGTAAACAGTACGGCAGCAATCAGGGACTTTTTCATGGTGTAGTGCCTCTCAGTCAATAGGGTGGATCAGGTTTCAGTAAAACAGCGGTAAGACGAAAGGGAACGCCAACGCCGTCAGTATCAGCAGCGCAACGATCCAGAACACGACTTTATAAGCAGTGCGCACTTGCGGTACCGCGCAGACTTCGCC
Organism: Marinobacter sp. L-80; assembly: GCF_056859395.1. Classification (NCBI taxonomy): domain Bacteria; kingdom Pseudomonadati; phylum Pseudomonadota; class Gammaproteobacteria; order Pseudomonadales; family Marinobacteraceae; genus Marinobacter; species Marinobacter sp. L-80. The sequence continues at coordinate 66,104 of NZ_JBSXOI010000051.1, read as the reverse complement.
CGGTTCGCAGTCCTGCGCGGGCCGGTATATCCGGCGCCAGGCAAACACCATGGCCACCAGCGCAGCACCAATGAACCACGGACGGTAGGGCTCCAGGGCGGCCAGGTTGCCGATCCAGGCACCGGAAACACCTAGGGCGATCAGGACCAGGGGACCCAGACAGCAGGCCGACGCGAGCAGCGCTGCAACCCCGCCTGCGATTAACGACCCGCGACCGGATTTTGACTCTGAATTCAACTCTGACATTGCGATTGCACCTTTTATGGCCTTGTTCGATAAGTTAAGCTTAAAGCCGTAGTCAACTACGGAGTCAAGGTGAATGTCGGATGAAATGAACTCATTGACCATCGGGGGGTTGGCTAAGGCGACGAACGTCTCAGTTGAGACCATCCGCTACTACCAGCGACGTGGGTTAATACCTGAGCCCCAGCGTCCTCTCGGGGGTATTCGGCGCTACGGTGCCAGCGATATTGGCAGGTTGAGCTTTGTGAAAACCTCGCAGCAGTTAGGCTTTAGTCTCGATGAGATACACGACTTGCTTCAATTGGATGATGGTACTCACTGCCTGGAAGCCAGCACTCTCGCGGAGCGTAAGTTGCACGACGTACGTGGGAAGCTCGAAAAGCTACAGCAAATTGAGGCTTTGCTGAGCGACATGGTTGATCGGTGCTGCGCCTACGAGGGCAATATCTCGTGCCCCTTAATTGCGTCATTACATGAAGGAGTTGGGCGAAAAGTCAGTACCTACCCTAGCCAGAGTGGGACCCCTGCCAAACCTCAGTGACAAAAGGGCGGAATAGCAACCACGCAGGCCCTCAGAATGTCCAGTGTGACCAGCAGAGTACGGCGGGGAAGTTTTTGGGTAACAGCCCCAAACAGAGGCGCTATTAGCACGTAGCGAGCGACGATCGGGACCGTGGCGTTCACGAAATAAGGGGCGGTTCCTTTGGTCTTGACGAATTGCTGCCTACTATAAGCAATGCCTCCTTCAAGAGCGAACGTACTGTGAGTTAACGCCTCTCACTGGAACCCCATAGCAAAGGACTGCGTATGAGTAGTCTCCATGAAACCGCCTATCCGCGATTGAAGGCGGAGGTCTCGGATCAAGAACTGGCAGAAATTTATACACCCTCTGCCCAGGAACGATCCTTTGCCCGAAAGCACGGTCGAACTCCGGCTGCTCGTGGCGCCCTGCTCATTCTCCTGAAAACAGTGCAGCGCCTGGGCTACTTTGTCCACCTCATAGCCGTTCCCCAATCCATTACAACGCACATTCTGGCGTGCGACGACCTTTCACATCTCGCAGCGAGCCAGCTCAGGGTCTACGACCGCAATGGCGGCGCCCGTCAGCGGATGTTGGACACGGTTCGTCAACAGGTGAACATCAAGGCGTTCACCGTTGAAGGCAAGGCAATTGTACGGGAACTGGCGCGTGAAGCGGCCACCACCAAGCAGGACCTGGCGGACATCATCAATGTGGTGATCGAAGAGCTGGTGCGCCAACGTTTTGAGCTACCGGGTTTTTCAACGCTGCAAAGGTCCGCGCGTCAGGCTCGCAGCACTGTTAATACCAGTTACTTCCGGACGCTCAATGCGGGTTTGACAGCGCATCAAAAAAACGAATTTGACCAGTTGCTGCACGTGCCGGACGATTCCCCTCACACCAGTTGGCATATGTTGAAACAAGAACCCAAAAAACCGACCAATACAGAAGTGAAGAAGTATCTTCAGCATCTGGAATGGCTTCAGGGCTGGTGTCAACGATTGCCCGCTGTTGATCACATTCCTGCCGGCAAGTATCACCACTTCATACTGGAAGCACGAGCGCTGGGCGCGGCCAACATCAAGGCCATGCAAAGCACCAAACGCTATGCCTTGATGGTTCTGCTGGTCCATGCCCAATTGCGTCGCGCGATGGACGATGCGGTCGACATCTTTGTCCGCAAGATGCGCAACATCAAGACCAAGGCAGAAGCCAACCTGAACCAATATCACCTGGATCATATGAAGCGCATGGACAAGCTGGTGGCTCAACTGCGTGACGTACTGACCGCCGTCCAGGAAGCGCCAACGGATTCTGAGCGAGGTGCCCGAGTGGCGGCTGCCATCCAGAGTGATCCTGATGAATTACTGGCCGAGTGTGAGGAACACATGGCCTATGCTGGCAATAACTTCATCCCGTTCATGCTGCAACCCTACCGCCCGTTACGCCCCCTGTTATTCAATTGCCTTGAACTACTGGATCTGGCGGCAACCAGCCACGATCAATCCTTGATTGAGGCGATTGCGACTCTGAAAAAGCACCGGCACAGCCGTAAGGAATGCCTTGTGCTCAGCACTCAACCCGTCGACGTGTCCTGGCTACCGGAGCGTTGGCGCCGTTTGGTATTGGGGGCGGGGCCAAGCCAGCTACCGCCCGGCATGGTCTACCGGAAGTATTTCGAGCTGGGCGTACTGACACAGGTGAAGCGTGAACTGATTTCCGGCGATCTCGCGGTCGCGAACAGCGACCAATACAGTGACTACCGCGATCAGCTGGTGGATTGGAGTGTCTATGATGCCCAGATAGCGGACTACAGCGCGATGATTGATATCGAATCCGACCCCGCCGCTTTTGTGGCACAAGCCCACTCCCGGTTGAGCGAAACGGCCGACCGCATTGACCGTGGCTTCCCGGAGAATGAATACGCCGTCTTCCATGGTGAAGAGCTGGTGATCCGGAAGCACCGTCGCCCAGCGCCTCCGGATGGGTTAGCTGAGATTGATAAACAGTTATCCCAGAATTTGCCCGAAAAGAATATTCTCGACATCCTGGTGGAAGCCGAAAACTGGCTGGGCCTCCACAAACGCTTTGGGCCACTTTCCGGATTTGAGGGCAAGCTGGACGACCCCCGTACCCGCTTTGTTTCGACCTTATTTTGCTATGGCTGCAATCTCGGGCCAACTCAGACCGCGCGATCCATCACGACGCTTAATCGCCGGCAGGTGTCCTGGCTCAACCTGCGGCACGTTACCGAAGAGCGCCTGGAGCAGGCGATTGTACAGGTTATCAATGCCTACAACCGCTACCGGCTGCCGCGACACTGGGGAACCGGCCAGCGGGCCGCCGCCGATGGCACAAAATGGAACCTGTACGAACAGAACCTGCTATCGGAATACCACATACGGTACGGTGGCTATGGCGGGGTGGGCTACTACCACGTCTCGGACAAATACATCGCGCTGTTCAGCCACTTCATTCCTTGCGGCGTTTATGAGGCCATTTATATCCTTGATGGGCTGATCAAAAACGACTCCAATATCCAGCCTGACACCCTGCATGGCGATACCCAGGCGCAAAGTGCGCCCGTCTTCGGGTTGGCTTATCTGCTGGGTATCAACCTCATGCCCCGAATCCGGAATCTGAAGCAACTGGTGTTCTACAAGCCCGATAAACGCCAGCGGTATGAGCACATCAATGCCTTATTCAGCGAAACCGTCAACTGGAAACTGATTGAAACACATGTACCCGACATGCTCCGGGTGGCGCTATCGATCAAGGCTGGCAAGATCGCACCCTCCACGATACTGCGGCGCTTGGGTACCGCAAGCCTCAAGAACAAACTCTACTTTGCTTTCCGGGAACTGGGGAGGGTTGTTCGGACGACCTTTCTTTTGGATTACATTGGCAACGTGGAGTTGCGGCGAACCATTCATGCGGAAACGAACAAAACGGAAGAATTCAACCAGTTCGTGAAATGGCTATTCTTCGGCGGCGAGGGGGTGATCGCCGAGAATATCCGCCACGAGCAACGGAAGGTGATCAAATATAACCATTTGGTGGCCAACCTGGTCATTCTTCACAATGTGGAGTCGATGACGTTGACTCTTAAAGCTCTCAAGGATCAAGGTCATCATATAGATCACGATATTCTCAAAGGGTTGGCCCCATACCGCACGGACCATATCAATCGATTCGGCGATTATACGCTTGATTTTGATCGGCAGGTTTCACCCATGAGCTACAATACAAAAATAATTTAAATCCAATAGGTTAGTGCACTTTCTGGAGGATTTCGTCAGAATCGTTGCCGACCCTCAGATTGATGCTCGACTGGTCGAGCGCCTGGGCAAAGGGACGCGCCTCGGTCGGCGCCTCTCCCTCACCAAATGTCGAGACAATAAAAATGTGGCGCCCGTATTGCTCCAGCGTCTCGGGTTCAATCTCCGCCAGATTTACCATATCGCACATGGATGAGTTGTGTTCATAGATCCGTGTTGCAAGGCCTTTTGCGGTGTCAGTCTGGCTGGCAAAGGCCAGAAGAATGCGCTCACCGTTGTGGAAACAGCGTTTTTCTCTGTCGGATGGGTCTGTCATTGCTACAAATATAGGGTGGAATCTCGCGCTTAGCCATATCCATTTGAACCTTTTAGACCGGGGCACCGTTCTTAACAGAACACTGGCGATCAACAGGGGGTTGAGCATGCGTATTCTCAAAAACAGCGTCTTGGTTTTGGCGACTACAGTTTCATGTGTTTTTGGGGATTCGCGCTTGGCGCCTCCAGCGCTGACGAGGTCAGAGCCAGCATGGACAAAAACGCTGCAAATCAGAAAGTTAGACTTAGTAGTACTCACCGTGGAAATTTAGCACTTACTGTTAAAAGTTTTAGTACTTACTGTGGTCGTCCACCAAACGCACAAAACAGTATTCAATCCCCAGCATCAAAGTGCGTATAATGTATATTATGTTAAATACGATACGGCATAGAGAAACCCTCACCAGTTTTTGGCGAATACCGCTCTAACCCAGTAGCTATGAGCTTTCCTGCAAAATCCATCGAAACTCGCCCTTCTGATTTCTGGTTTTCTACTAAAGAACATCAAAAAATATAAATGAAGCCAACACCGATCTCCGCTTCATAATCATTCCGAGATATTGGGCTATCTGAAACGTCACTCCCGTAAATTTCGTAAAGAGCTTCACCGAAGATCTGCCAGCTTTCGTTCAAGTAATTGCGATAGTTAACGTTGACTCCAGTTGATCTATACCCGCTATCAACATCGGTTTCTGGAAGACCGGAATCTAAGGCTTGCTGTGCGTTCACACCAAAGTCCCGGTTGGCTAACTTACCATCGTGGAAAGTGACAGCAGCGCCAATTTCCCAGCCAGTGCCGTTAGGTTGGCAACCCAAACACGTTCCTGCGCCGAAAATCCCTAGCGTACCGATTTCTCCTGTTAGTACACGGCCATCTAAAAAGTAACGCCAATCTTCTGCAAGCGCATGACGCACTTCCAACAGCACTGTCACCCCGGAATTCGATTCGCCTAACCCATCCAGTCTCCCATCGTCTGAATCACCCTCTTCACGGCCTTCTTCGTAGCCTACCGAGGCTTGAAACAACCAGGCATCCCTGGCCAATGCTCGCCATCCAATTGCTTCACCCGCCCAGAAAAAAATGTGGTCACCAGTTCGCCACTGAACACCTCCGGCCGGATCGATCTCAAGCTCAAATTCGTCCGAGCCCTCATAAGCAGTCTCATATTCAACGCCCAGCCCAAGCCCAACACCCCAACCGTCGCCATCTGTGAAATCGTCGATGGAAGGAAGCGGAACGAGAGGGGTTCTGGGCTCCGTCGCGTTTACCGATCCAAAACAGGAAAGAGCGCCTAAAAAAGTGGCGACTTGAAGGGCGATTTTGTTCATGGTTTTCCCCAACCAAGGAATAGGTGGCAACACGACTCACTCATCACTATAGATGATTTTTACTCGCTAGAGACCCGAAGAACTTGCCTCTACCCTGCTCCATGAGCGTGAACAGTGCGCACAAGTTAAATCCGGTGTAGACACGCTAAAGTCCAAACCCATAAAGTCGTTATACTCCAGACCCACAACTCATCTCCCCGGCTTCCAGGTTTCCTATAATGAAGTGGTACTGGCTGTTTCTATTTAGCCTTCTGTTCTGTCTTTCGCCCTTGAGCCATAGTGCCGATGGCGAAGAAACCATCCGGATAACGACTGGCCACTGGCCCCCCTATCTGGATGAGGATCGCCCGGATGGTGGTTTTCTTGCCCGGATTATCCGGGAGGCGTTCGCCACTGAAGATATCAAGGCCGAGTTTACGTTCTTTCCCTGGTCCCGCGCCCTGGCGTTGGTAAAGACCCGTAACTACCAGGCGTCGGCCGTCTGGTCATGCACAAAAGAAAGGCGGCGCGATTTTCTCTATTCCGCGCCAATTTTGCCCTACCAGTATGTCTTTTATCATCGGCAGAAAATGGCGTTTGATTGGGATTCGTTATCGGATCTCGAAGGCATGGCCGTTGGCCTGACGCAGGATTACAGCTATGGCCAGACTCTCAGCGCTGCTATGAATAGCGGTCTGGTCAATGCCGACGTCACCACATCTGACCTGGCCAACTTCCGAAAACTGCTGCTTGGCAGAATTGATCTGTTTCCGATGGATCCGGTGGTTGGTGAAGCCATGATTGGCGAACAGCTCGGCCCTGAGGCACGAGCCCGTCTGGAGTTTCATCCCAAGGCACTGAGAAGCGCCCTTTATCATCTTCCCTTCTCACGGGACGATCCGGAAGCCGGTCGTCTGAGACGGGCGTTTGATCGGGGGTTGGCAAAACTGCGGGAAAGCGGCCGCTACCAGGAGATTATTGAAAACGCCCTGAAAGCTCACAGTTCACCGGCAGCGGCCGCGATACTGGAAGACAAGCTGGTGAACTGGGATGAGGATCCCAGTCCCTGTGTTTAGGAATCCGTTTCGGTTTCCTCGACTACGTTCTCGGCATGTCTTTTTGCCAGCTCCTCCAACGTCATGTATTCACACTCTTTTTCGGCCATAAAACCATCTGAGGAGTCGATGAGAATATTGTCATCGCGCATGAATCGGCGACCCAGCAGAGCCGGATAGGAAAACTTGCCGCGGTCTGTGAGTGAAAACTGCGTGGTATGTGTGGTTCCGGCAATGCAGAAGTCCATCATGACAACATAGCGCTTCTGGGATGGCGCGCCTTTTCGTTTGATCAGGACAGTTCGCTCAACCGGCCGTTCGAACTCCAGAATGACGTCGTCATGGTCCAGTTCGCCCTCGGTTGGCTGGTCCTCGTGGTCACCCAGTGGAATCTGGAAACTGACCCACTCCTCGCCGTCGCGCTCAAAGCCCTCGATGTTTACCGCGTGCAGAGACGACGTTTTGGCGCCTGTATCGAGTCGCGCCTTCAGCCTCAGGTTGGTATCTTTCATGACTACCCATTCAACATAGCCAAGGGTTTCCGGCGGTCGCTGCTGGCTATTGTTGGCATCGGCCTCCGCAGAAACCGCCATCGCTGATGGAAAAACCAATGTCACAGCCAACAACGCCCTAATAACAAACCTCATTCAATACCTCCTGCAAATACCTGTAAATCCGGGAAAAATGATAAAAACGTTTGCTCCAGTTCTTCCTGGTTTGCGCGGATTTCGGTGATCATGCCGGCGAAATCATTTCTGAACCGTATGCGCCCTGCAACGCGGTCCAGTGCCTTCCCGATGTTTTCAAGATCCTGATAGGCTCCGAACCAGTCGTTCCACACCATCATTCGGGTAACTCTGGCCATTTTGTCCGGCATTAGATGTTCTTTCTGCTGCAACTCGTTGTATATACGGCGAATAAACGCCTCTTGCTCAATTTCACTGAACCGGTCCCAGTGTTTGAGAAGAAAATGGTCATAGAGAATATCGAGCGCAACGCCGGCAAATCGACGACGTTGACGGGAGAAGACCTGTTTGCTGGCAAGTACGTCGGGGTGCTGGTCGGTGAAGCTGTCGACCGCCCGATGGTGGCGGACGCCCTGCTTCACCGGGTCCGGCAGCGTCGAGAGATCGACGCCCCGGGTAAAGTCACCGAGGATGCTCCCCACCCGAGCTTCAGGTGAGTCCGGCGCGAGAAATACATGAGCCAGATGGTTCAAACAGTCTCCCCGGTGGCCTGGTTTCAGAAGTTGAATTGAATACCGACGCCCAGACCATCGACTTCGGCATTACTGTCTTCATAATAACGCATGTATTCAAGGTTGCCGGACAGGTTCGGCGCAAATTCCATATTCATGCCGATGCCGTAGGAAACGTCCGTTTCATCCTCGGTGGCAGTGCCCAGAAACGAAGAAGCTTCGATTTCGACCCGGGTGAAACCGAGGATAGCGTACGGCGTAATGGGTGATTCGTTGGCCAGATTGAACGTGGCGTAGCCGCCGAAGAAGTTATCCAGTGAATAATCGACTCCGCCGATGCGGTCGTCATCCACGCCAAAACCGCCCCGCGCTTCGATGCCCAGATACGGCGTCGCCATCACGCCAACTTTGGCAGACAGCGTGCCTACGTCGGCATCCGCGTTACCGCTCTCAAGGTTCATGAAAGTGTAGTTCAGGCCTGTGTAGAGCCCGCCAACGCCAGACTTGTACATATCCTGGGCGGATGCGGCTCCTGCGGCAGCCATACCGGTGGCAAAGATAACGGCAATTGAACGTACGTGTTTCATTTTTTATCTCCTTAACCGAATTGTTCGGTGTACATCGCTGAACTTGCACCAGACTGACGCGTTTTGCCATCAGAAAGATCCGCATTTACGCGTTATTTACACCGATTTAATTCGCCGGTAATTTCAGCATCCGCGCGGTGTTACCTTGCGGAAGGCCGACCCCACAGGTATTCTGACGCCGTCTCCCGGTATCAGCTGGCTCGAGCATCCATTGAGAAATCTCTACCCCGTCATTTTCATTGTCAGCGTCATGTTCGTGCTTTTGAGCATTTTCATGACATTGCCTGTCATCCTGCTTGCGGGCTCTGAAGCGCCGAACGCCATGGCGTTTGCAGAATCGGCGGCCATTGTCTGGGGCCTCGGTATACTGGGAATGGCCGCCACCTACCGCAAACCGAGAGATCTGAAGCCCCGGTACATGTTCGTACTCACGGTATCTTCTTGGTTCATTATTGCCCTGTTTTCATCTCTTCCTTTTTATCTGAGTGACCTTGGCATTTCTGCCGCAGACGCCTTTTTCGAGGGCACTTCGGGGATTACCACCACCGGGGCAACGGTGCTCAGCGGCCTCGATGATATGGACAGGGATCTCTTGATCTGGCGGTCCATCCTGCAATGGATTGGTGGTATCGGGATTATCGGTATGTTCGTTGCGGTACTCCCTTTTCTGCGGGTCGGCGGCATGCGGCTGTTCGCCACCGAGTCTTCGGAATGGACCGACAAGGCTCTGCCAAGGATGAAAACACTCAGCCGTGGCCTGCTGGTGGTTTATCTGGCGTTTTCGATCATTGCGGTGGTTACCTACTGGTTTTCTGGCATGACGCTCTTCGATGCCTTCAACCATGGTCTTACCAGCATCGCCACCGGTGGCTTTTCCACCTCGGATCTGTCCATGGGCAAGTTCAATGATCTGATCCTCATGGAAGCCACACTTTTCATGATTATCGGCAGTTTGCCCTTCTTCCTTTTCGTGCGTGAAATGCATGGCCAACACGGCGTTCTGTTCCGGGATCAGCAGGTGCGATTGTTTCTCGCGATCCTGTTTTTTGTACCGCTACTTCTGACTCTCTACCGCTGGATGGTGTCACCAGTCCCCTTCGATCCCATCCATAACTACGCCTCTACCCTGTTTAACGTCACTTCTGTGGTAACCACCACGGGCTATGCTTCCGAAGATTATTCGGCCTGGGGCCCTCTGGCGTTCGTGCTGTTCTTTTTCCTGATGTTCGTGGGCGGCTGCTCTGGGTCCACGGCCGGCGGCATGAAAATCTTCCGGTTCCAGCTTTCCCTGATCATCCTGCGTGAGCAGTTGATGCGCCTGCTGCACCCTCGTGCGGTTCTTACCCGTAACTACAACGGACGAGCCGTGAGCGATGAGATTATCTCGTCGATGATCGCCTACACGTTTATTTTCCTGCTCTGTCTTTTGCTGATTACGATTGCCCTGGCTGCCATGCAGTTGGACTTTGTGACGGCACTGTCTGGCGCCCTCACCTCGCTGACCAATGTCGGCCCCGGCCTTGGGGACATAATCGGCCCTGCGGGTAACTTTGGGCCGCTTCCCGATGCCGCAAAATGGGTACTGTCTGTGGGTATGCTGATGGGGCGTCTGGAGATACTTAGCGTGGTGATCGTTCTATCGCCGGCGTTCTGGCGCAGCTGAGGCCTACCTTAGCCAGAGTATGGCGGGGTTTTCCAGGGGAAGGTTCAGGCGTTCATCCCGCACTCGCAGGCGCGGCGTGTAGTGTCCTTCGGGGCGTGAAGGCACCGTGCATTCATAAAGATAGGTATGAGGGGAACCACCCAGCGGATGCTTCATCTGCATGGCCGAAATGGTTCTTGGGCCATGCTCGGAATCCTCTGCAACAAGCTCTACTGCAATCCGCTGCTCGTCAATTCCATCCAGATAGACTTCCACGGTGAAAGTCTGGCGACCCGAATCTTCGCTTGTATTGAAGCTGTTGAAACGCAACCGGGACCAGTGCCTGGAGATTTCTCCGTATTCACCAATTAGCTCCCTTGCAGTCTCGGGGCTGCGCCGGTTTCCCATTTCTGCCATGGGGAGATAGAACTGCTCGACGTATTCCCGCACCATCCGGTTGGCAGAATAGGCCGCCGTCAGTTGATCCATGCTCGCACGCATGCGCCCGACCCAGTTCCGGGGAATACCCTCGCTGTCGACGTCATAGAACCCGGGAATCACCTCGTTCTCGAGCAGATCAAAGAGCTGTTCCATGTCTGAGAGATCGTGGTCGTGATTGTTTGACCCGCTTAGCTCGTCAAAGGTAGCGCCAGGTCGAATAGCCCAGCCCACATCCGGGTTCCAGGCCTCCGCCCACCAGCCATCGTACTGGGACAGGTTCAGTCCCCCGTTCACGAGTACCTTCATGCCACTGGTGCCGCAGGCTTCCCAAGGGTGTCTCGGACAGTTGAGCCACACATCCACGCCCTGGATAAGCTGGTTGGCCACGCCCAGATCGTAGTCTTCAATAAACACCACCTTGCCCTCGACATCCGGTCGCCGGGAGAAGGCTTTCCATCGCCGGATGATGTCTTTCCCCGGGAGATCGTAGGGGTGGGCCTTGCCTGCAAGCACAATCTGAATCGGGCGATCGCGGCTGGCAAGCAGTTTGAGCAGGCGCTCCTGATCCTTGAGCAGGAGATCTGGTCGCTTGTATTCCGTAAACCGGCGGGCAAAGCCCAACGTGAGGGTTTCATGGTCCAACAAAAGGCCACACGCAGCTTCATGGTTGTTTCCGGGGTTCTGTTCGCAATGCTGGCTTGCAAGCCTTCGCCGGAGGTAGGTAATCAGCCTTGCGCGCTCCAGGCGCCTCATTTCCCATAATTCTTCGTCGGCGATGTTTGTCATCGGGCAGGTGCTCTGGAGAGGCCTGCGCCAGCGATCCTTGCCACAGGCCCGGGTCCAGATGGCGTCGGATTCCGGAGAATCCCAGCTCGGCGTGTGGATGCCATTGGTCACATAATCCGCCGGAATGTCTTCGCCCGGCCAGCGCGGGAAGAAAGGCTGGAAAATGGTCTGGGTGACCTTCTGGTGGATGCGGCTGACACCGTTGAACCGACCACTCATATTGAGGGCCAGCAAGGCCATATTGAGTTTAAGGTCAGTCGACTGATTGTCTGGGCTGCAGGGCTGGCTTCCCAATGCCAGCAATTGATCGACATTCAGGTCGCGGCCTTCGAGCCAGGGTGTCAGATACAGTCGCAATAGCGATCGGGAGAAATGATCAAAGCCCGACGCCACCGAGGTGTGCGTGGTAAACAGATTGGTCGCCCTGGTTGCGGTTCGAGCTGTCTGGAAATCACTTTCATGGTTGTCCTGCCAGCTGAAGGCCCTCTCTATGAGCGCCAGGGCACAGTGGCCCTCATTCAGATGGCAGAGTGACGGCGATTTCCCCAGTTGTTCCAGCAGACGCCAGCCACCGATGCCCAATACCATTTCCTGTTGCAGGCGCTTTTCCGGGTCACCGGTATAGAGTTCGCTGGTGATACCCCGGTCGCCCGGTTCGTTTCGGGGGTCGTTGCTATCGAGCAGCAACAGCTCGCAGCGGCCAACCTGGGCCTTCCAGGCCCGAAGGCGCACGTGTCTTCCCGGGAAAGGCACAATCACCCTCACCCACTGGTCGTCAGCGTCCCGCAGGGGCGAGACGGGCAGCATGGTGGGGTCGTTGTAAGGATAGAACTCCAGCTGTTCGCCATCGGTGCTGATGGCCTGGCGAAAGTAGCCCTGCTGGTACAGCAGACCCACCGCCATGACTGGTGCACCCAGATCGCTGGACGCCTTCAGAAAATCGCCGGCCAGGACGCCCAGACCACCGCTGTATAGCGGCAGCGATTCGCTCAGACCATATTCCATGCAGAAATAGGCAACGCCCTCGCCCAGATCGCCCGGACAATCGGTCGAATACCAGGTGTCAGCCTCTGTAAAAGCCTGGTGAGCATGAATCTGCTCACGGTAGCGCTGCTGAAAGTCGGGGTCTGCGGCCAGTTCTTCCAGCCGCTCCCCGGACACGCTGTTCAAAACCAGCCACGCGTTCCGGGTGGTGTCCCAGATGTCCGAATCAAGAGCGCGCCAGAGCTCATCGGTACCGTGATGCCAGGTCCACCGAAGGTCCAGCGCCAACTGGAACAATCCGCTCAGGGATTCCGGCAAGGACCGCGGGGTATAGGCTGCCAGGGTCAAATTTGAACTCCGCTCAGGTTGGTCGGGACATCATCGAGCGGTATAACCGCCATCAATCACCAGTTCACTCCCGGTCACAAACTTCGATTCGTCGGAGGCTAGATAGACAGCGCCCCAGGCAATATCATCCGGCTCGCCCATGTGACCGACAGGATGCATTGCCGCCGTGGCCTTTTTAGCTTCCTCCGGGTCCTGTCCGGTCGTTTTGAGGTGGGCCTCAACCAGCGGGGTCCATATAAACCCGGGGTGAATGGAATTGCAGCGAATGTTTTCAGTGGCATACAACAGGGCGTCGGTTTTGGACATCAAACGCACGGCGCCCTTGGAGGCATGATAAGGCGGAATATCCGGCGCACTCACCAGCCCATAAATGGATGACAGGTTGATAATGCTGCCAACGCCCGCTTTTTTCATGTGGGGAATGGCGTGCTTGGTGCAGAAAAACACGCCCTTGACGTTCACATCCTGAACATGGTCCCACTCTTCTTCCGTGAGTTCATGGGTCGGCTTGTTCGCCCCGGCAATGCCGGCGTTGTTCACCAGTACAGTCGGGCTACCGAAGGTATTGGCAACGGCGTCCAGAACCTGTTTGACCTCTTGTTCCTTGCTTACGTCACAGTGCCAGTAACCCGCCTTCAGACCGCGGCCTTCAAGTTGTTTAGCCAGGGCCTCTCCCTCGGAATCCTGGCAGTCGAGAATGGCGACAGCAGCGCCCTCCTCTGCCATTCGGAGCGCTGTTGCGGCTCCGATGCCAACGGAGCCACCGGTGATCACGGCCACTTTACCTTTAAGTCGTTCCATGAACAGATCCTCTCCCTTGGGTGTTCTTCAGGCTTGTTTCCTGCGGGCAGGAAAATAGTTGACTGGCATGTGGTGGTTTTTAAGCCAGTTGATCAGTGAAGAAATTGTAAAACTGTCGTTCTCGACGCCTTCAAAATCGACACCAAGGCCGCGGTCTGACTTCCGCACAACATGGGCCTTCAGCCGACGGAACCGCTTTTCCTGGGTATCCGGAAAACGGAACTCCAGTTCCACCGTCTGGTTTAACTGAACGTCAGTGTAGTCCGTGGCAATGAACAGACCACGTTTGGAGGCATCGCGAATCTGACCGGTCGCAACCGGCATCCCGCGCTTGTATACCAACAGCCCAAGCTTTCCCTGTACGCGTTTACTGAGTCTGTGTTCCATTTTCCCCCCTCGTGACTCATCTTGAACGCCAATTGTTGATACTGCTTGTGTGTTATATCGAAGGTTGGGGCCCGCCTCTTTGATGCTGATCAAAAAATGCTCAGACCGGAGGGAGGCGCCCATGTCGTTTTACCGATTCAGCGATTATTTTCGACAAGTCTTTCTCGGGAAAATTCCAGTCCAGTTGCCATGTCCAGTTATTTGTAATGGTGCCCGGCGTATTGAACCTTGCCTCGGTTCCAAGACCGAGGAAATCCTGCATAGGCACCACGGCCAATGAGCAGACCGAACGGAACGCCGCTTCAATTACCGGCCATGGCATCCCATCACCACTGGTGGCCAGATAATCATTTACATAGTGCCGGGTACGGTCATCCAGGCTCCGGTACCACCCCAGTGTTGTGTCGTTATCGTGGGTGCCGGTGTAGACAAGATCCCGGGGCTGGTGGTTGTGAAGCAGATGCGGATTGTTTGGGCTGCCGTCGAAGCCAAACTGCATCACAGTCATCCCCGGCAGCCGGAAGCGATGACGAAGTTCTTCCACATCGTCGCTGATGATGCCGAGGTTTTCGGCTACCAGGGGTAAATCCGGGAACCGGTCGAAGCAGGCCTGTAGAAAATGGTCAGAGGGGCCGGGAACCCAATAGCCGTTTCGTGGCTGAGGGGCCTCAGCCGGGATCTCCCAATAGGCCTGAAGCCCCCGAAAATGGTCTATCCGGATCAGATCGAACAGATGGCGCTGGCTTTCGAGCCGTTGAAGCCACCACTGGTAGCCATCTTCCGCCATGACCTGCCAGTTGTAGAGTGGATTACCCCAGTGCTGGCCCTCCTCGGAAAAATAGTCCGGCGGCACACCGGCAATCACAGTGGGTTCGCCCCGGGCGTCCAGTTTGAAGAACTGTCGGTTGGCCCAGACATCGGCGCTGTCTTGAGCGACAAATATGGGGATATCACCAAACAGCAAAACATTGCGGCTTCGTGCATAGTCCCTGAGTGCCTGCCACTGGTGGTTGAACAGGAACTGCTCAAACCTGATGCGAGCCAGTCTGGCCTGGTTCTGGTCGACAAAGGCCTGCAAGGCAGCCGGCTCCCGATCCCTCAAGTGCTCTGGCCACTGGAGCCAGCCTGGCGACTCCTGAACCTCCCGGATTGCGCAGAACAGACAGAAATCATCCAGCCAGTAATCATTTCTTGCCCGGAAAGCTTCAAATCCGGCCAGATCAAGGCCCTTCCGGCCTGTGGCATGGCCCTCGTAAAACCGTTGGGCGGCGATGGCCAGCAGCTGCTGGCGGGATTCGGCGATGGGCTGGGCCAGTTCAGCGTCGGCCAGTAGTCCGGTCTGCAGCAGTTCAGCGAGGTCAATAAAATCCTGGTTGCCCGCGTGGGCACTCAGGGACTGGTACGGTGAAAGATCCTGGTGTGTTGGTCCAATAGGCAGTGTCTGCCAGATGGTGATGCCACTGTCGGCCAGAAAATCGACGAACCGGCGGGCGCCGGCGCCCAGAACACCCAGGCTTCCGGGCAGACAGGTCGGGTGAAGCAGCACACCGGCCCTTCGGGCACTGAACAGATCCTTGTCGTTCGCTGAAGTCATGCAGGATGATCCGCCTCATGACCCGGCCGCATGGTACCGCCGCGAGCCGGTTCTCCACTGCCCTGGCTGAGCTTCTGGAACACGGATGGCGGCGCCGGGTAGCCGATCATTTCATAGAGATTGACGAGGTGGCGGCGATACAGATGCTCAAAGTCGCTGACAATCTGGGCCGGGTTATAGTCACCAAACCACCAGAACCAGTCGGACCCTTCGCAGATAGCAAGTTGTTGCATGGCGGCTGCTTTCTGCTCCGAATTGAGGCTGCCATTGTCCATCACCCGGTCGAAGTGGGTTTTGGCTTCACAGAGCAGATCCCAGGCCCGGTTCTTGTCCGGGTCACCGATCCAGGTGGAGAACGTACCGTAAATCCAGCTGCCGGCTACAAGATGTGGCAAATGAACCGGTGCGGCTACCGGGTTCGCCACCAGATCGGCATAAGTGGTCAATCTGAGCCGGGGGTGGTTTGCCAGTACCCGATAAAGTTCGTCGAGGAAGTGAAAACCGTTCTCGGGGTAATACTCCCAGGCATTTTCGCCATCCATGATCACGGAAATCACCGGCTTCGTCTTGCCCTTGGCCTGCCCCGCAATGTTTTCCATGTGATGCACCAGGTCGCCAACGGCATCCCTGGCATGCCAGTCTGCGTAAGTAAAACCGATCAGATCCGACAGACCGTCGTCACGGAAGAAGACGGCGGTATCCGATTCGCCGAACGTATAGGGCTGGTGAATCCCGGCATCGGGCAAATCCGGGTTGTCCTGCCGGGCCAGATTGAGGCTGTTGTGCACCACAGAATCTCCGCTGGCAGTCCATCGGAATTGATGTTGGTCCAGCAGGCCCAGTGTGGCCTGGCTGAGACCACCCTCGGAAGCCCAGCAGCCGGAGGGATCAACACCGAAGAAGCGCTGAAAAACGGTCCTAGCCTGTTGGAGCTGCCATGCGGCGCGCGCTTCACCCTCCGGGTAATGGCTGTGTGCTGGCAAAGCAATATCCGGCATGGCCTCGCGGGCAGCACCCAGGTCGATCAACAGAGGGAGCATGGCATGGGTATAGGGGCTGACAGACAACTCCACCTGCCCTTTTTGCGCAAGATGCCGGTACCTTGGGCCGATGCCGGATAGCACATCAAAAATCACGTCGAGAAGAGCCTTCCGGTCATCCATCGAAAAGTTGTGGCCCTTCTCCTGAAGGCTCTGGATGCAATGGCTGCTTCTGCGGATGGTTTCTCCCATCCAGCCAAGGTGGTACCAAACCAGCAAGTCGGAAAGAAACCGGCTTGAAATGTATCTCTGCAGCTCGGGCTTTTTGCGGTAAACCTCTGCAAGCTCCGCCAACTGCGCGTAGGCCGGATACCGATTGATGATCCGTTCCCGGTTGGCCCGCAGAGACTTTTCGATCAATCCCAGAAACGCAGGCGTTCCGGTTTCCGGCAACTGTTCTGCAACCAGAGCTGCGAGCAAAGGATCGCCGATCTCGCCAGCGCCATGGCGCCATTTTTCAATCTGGATAAGGTAGGTCTCGATCTGCTCAAGCAGAACCGGGGCAAAATTGACTACCGCCCTGGCGTCCGGATTTGCTTCCAGATGCGCCGCCATGTCGCTGTAATCCTTGATGGTATGAAGGTACACCCAGGGAAACAGGAACTGATCAGTGCGCATATCCTGATAAGACGGCTGGTGCATATGCCAGCAGAGTACAACCGGTGTTTTGGTGTCAGAGGCCATGGGGATAATCCTGCCCGAGCATCTCGGGCGTGATCAGCACAATACCTTTGGGCGATACATGAAAACGCTTCCGGTCATCGGCCTCGTCGAAACCTATCCTCGTCCCTTCGGGGATGCGGCAGCCACGATCAATCAAGGCATTGCGGATGTGGCAGTGACGGCCAATCTCGACATCCGGGTAGATGACCGAATCCGAGATTTCACTATAAGAATGAATCTTAACTTGCGAAAACAACAAGGAATGCTTCACCAGAGCGCCAGAGACAATACAGCCGCCGGCCACCATGGAGTCCACAGCCATGCCTCGTCGATTGTCATCATCAAAAACAAACTTTGCCGGTGGCAGCTGTTCCTGATAGGTCCATATCGGCCAGTGGGAATCATAGAGATTGAGCTCCGGGCTGATTCCGATCAGCTCCAGGTTTGCCTGCCAGAGTGCGTCAACGGTGCCCACATCGCGCCAATAGGCCGGCTTGTTCTCAACCGGATTACGGAACGGGAATGCGACCACCCGCAGACGCTTGATGACGGAGGGAATAATGTCCTTGCCGAAATCGTGAGACGATTCGCCATCCATCTGCTGGTCGCGCATGAGTTCGTCGAAGAGCACCTGGGTACTGAACACATAGATGCCCATGGATGCCAGCGCCTTTCCGGGCTGGCCCGGCATTGGGTTGGGCTGTTCTGGCTTCTCGATGAACTCGGTGACCCTCAACTCGTCATCTACCGACATCACCCCGAATGCCGAGGCTTCATCGAGAGGTACTTCGATACAGCCCACGGTAATATCGGCATCATTCTCCACGTGATGGGCCAGCATGGTGCCGTAGTCCATCTTGTACACGTGATCACCCGCAAGAATCAGCACATACTCTGGCTGGTGGCTGCGAATGATGTCGAGGTTCTGAAGTACAGCGTCTGCCGTTCCTTCATACCAGGAAGTCTCGATCCGCTGTTGCGCAGGTAAGAGCTCTACGAACTCATCCAGTTCTCCCCGGAGAAACCCCCAACCCCGCTGGATATGGCGGATCAGGGAATGGGATTTGTACTGGGTGATTACACCAACCTGCCCGATGCCGGAGTTTATGCAGTTCGAGAGTGGAAAATCGATAATCCGGAACTTGCCTCCAAAGGGCACCGCCGGTTTGGCCCGCCATTTGGTGAGATCGTGGAGGCGGGATCCCCGCCCTCCGGCAAGAACCAGTGCAAGAGTCTGACGAGTGAGACGACTGACGAAACGCTTGGCCGTTTGCATAGCTGCTTCCCTGAAGAAAACCTTCCCTGTAACCGGTCGTTTAACCGCAAGGGTTTGCCACGTTTTTGACGCCTTAAACTATAGTAGAACACTAGCACGGAATTATGACGTAAACTTGTTTTGGGTCATTTTTTAAACAGGCCCTTTCGCGTCCAATGAAGGGACGCTCAAAGCGCCTCATCTGGTCAGGAACAGCACGGTCTATGGACAGTCCAACGCTCAGCGAATTCGACCTCCACCTTTTTGCCGAGGGTCGCCACTGGCACATTTACAACGTGCTCGGTGCCCATGTCTGCAGGAACCGAGGTGTGGAAGGTGTCCGGTTTGCAGTCTGGGCGCCGCACGCCAGCGCCGTCAGTGTTGCCGGTGACTTTAACGAATGGAACGCGGGCATCCATCCCATGTCGTTGCATGAAGGCACGGGGGTTTGGTCCTGCTTTATCCCGGGCATCGGTAACGGCGCTCTCTATAAATTCGCCATCACAACGGACAAAGGCCGGCAGATCCTGAAAACCGATCCCTATGGACAGGCTTTCGAGCTCAGGCCCTCCACCGCTGCTGTAGTCACCGAGCGAGGCCACTTTGGCTGGGGCGATGGCGACTGGCTGGCCCGGCGGGGTCGCTGGAACTGGCAGGATTCGCCCATCTCCATCTACGAGGTTCATGCCGCCTCCTGGCGCCACCACGGTTCGGGTCGATGGCTGACCTATCGGGAACTGGCCGACCAACTCATTCCCTATGTGCTCGAACTGGGCTTCACCCACATTGAACTGTTGCCGGTCACGGAACACCCCCTGGATGAATCCTGGGGATACCAGACGACCGGATACTACGCGCCCACCAGTCGGTTCGGCACGCCGGACGATCTTCGTTATCTGGTGGACCAATGCCACCGGCACAACATCGGCGTGATTCTGGACTGGGTACCGGGACATTTCCCGACCGATGAACACGCCCTTGCCCGCTTTGATGGCAGCGCGCTTTACGAACATGAAGATCCCCGCAAAGGGCGCCATCAGGACTGGGGCACACTCATCTACAACTATGGCCGGCATGAGGTGCGGAACTTCCTGATCGGCAGTGCCTTGTTCTGGCTGGACGCCTTTCATATCGACGGACTCAGGGTGGATGCGGTGGCTTCCATGCTGTACCTCAACTACTCCCGCAAGGAAGGCGAATGGGAGCCCAACGTGCATGGAGGCCATGAAAACCTCGAAGCCATTGAGTTCCTGCGGGAATTGAACCAGGTCTGCCAGAGCCGCTTCCCCGGAACGCTGGTCTGCGCGGAAGAATCGACCTCCTGGCCGCGTGTAACCCGGCCACCGGAAATTGGCGGACTCGGGTTCAACCTGAAATGGAACATGGGCTGGATGCACGACACCCTGGACTATCTGGCACAGGATCCGGTGTATCGTCAGTATCATCACGACAAGCTGACCTTTGGGCTGCTCTATGCCTTCTCGGAGAATTTCCTGCTGCCGCTTTCCCACGACGAAGTGGTTCATGGCAAAGGCAGCCTGATCAACAAAATGACCGGCGACGAATGGCAACAGAGGGCTACTTTGAGGGTGCTTTTTACCTACATGTTCAGTTACCCGGGCGCCAAACTTCTTTTCATGGGCGGTGAATTCGGGCAGCGACGCGAATGGAGTGAATCCCGGGAACTGGACTGGTCTCTACTGGCCTACCCGGAGCATCAGGGAATTAAAAAGCTGGTTCAGGACCTGAACGGTATTTACCGGCGGGAGGTGTCGTTACACGGCGCCTGCTTCAAGCCGGATGGTTTCGAGTGGATCGACTGCCATGATTCCCCCCAGTCAGTGATCAGTTTCCTGCGCACCGCCAAGGGCGAAACCTCGGTGATTGTCGTTAATTTCACACCCATGCCCAGACACCACTATCGGATCGGCCTGCCTGAAGGTGGCAACTGGCGGGAAATTTTTAATTCCGATTCAGAGTATTACGGTGGCAGTAATCTGGGAAATCCCTACCCCATGCCTGCGGATGCCCAGCCCTGGATGAACCGTGAGTGGTCCGTGGAACTAACCCTGCCACCACTGGGCGCGATCATTCTGAGGCCGGCTTTATGATCCGCGTGCTGTTTGCAACCAGTGAGGTTTATCCCTTGATGAAAACCGGCGGTCTTGCCGACGTTTCTGCAAGTTTGCCGGAAGCGCTCTGCCGCCTGGAATACGACGTACAGATACTTCTACCGGGCTATCCCGATGCTTTGAGAGCGGCAAGAAAGGCAGGCTCCCGAAGGAAGGCGCGGTTTCAGCTGGGGCAATACAATGTGAGCCTCTGGCAGACCCGACTGCCCGGCACCGCTGTCACGCTATGGCTAGTGGACTGTCCGCCATTGTTTGATCGCCCTGGCAACCCCTACAAGAACGAGGAAGGCAAAGACTGGTGGGACAATGCCCATCGCTTTGAGCTGTTCGGAAAGGTCGGCGCCATGATCGCCATGGGAGAGGCAGGCCTGTCCTGGAGACCGGATCTGGTTCACTGCAACGACTGGCAAACCGGGCTGATACCGGTATTTCTAGAGGCCTACCACGACAGGCCCGGCACTGTGTTTACCATCCATAACCTCGCCTACCAGGGACTCTTCTCCCACGAGACTTTCCGTGCCCTGGGTCTGCCTGATTCGCTCTGGAACCTCGAGCAGCTTGAATTCTACGGGCAGCTTTCGTTCATCAAGGGCGGCCTGGTTTTCAGTGACCGAATCACCACCGTCAGCCCGACCTATGCGCTCGAGATCCAGACCCCGGAATTCGGTAATGGACTTGATGGTTTGCTCCGACACCGCCAGGACGCGCTCACCGGCATTCTCAACGGCATCGATAACCGGGTCTGGAATCCCGAGGAGGACCCTGAACTGTCCTTTCACTATGGCCGGGATCACTTGAAGAACAAGGCGCAGTGCCAGGCCGGCCTGCAGCAAGAGCTCGGGCTGGAGGTAAACGGCGGTCCACTACTGGGCTTCATCGGGCGACTGGTTGAACAGAAAGGCGTGGACTGGCTGGTTTCGGTGATGCCGCACTTGCTGGAACAGGGTTGCCAGTTTGTCGTTCTTGGCTCCGGTGAAGCCAGTTACGAGGAGCCCCTGAAACGCCTTGCCCGGCAATGGCCGGGGCAAATGTCTCTCACGTTGGGCTACAACGAGGGGCTTTCCCATCGCATCACGGCCGGATGTGACCTGTTCCTGATGCCATCGAGATTCGAGCCCTGTGGGCTCAACCAGATGTACAGCCTCAGGTACGGCACGATTCCGGTGGTGCACGGTGTTGGCGGACTGGCAGATACCGTCCAGGACCCTCAGGAAGTTGGCATCGACAAGGCCACCGGATTCGTTTTTACCGGCGCCAATGCCGATTCGTTACTGGCTGCCGTAAACCGCGCGCTACAGTTTTTTGAAAAACGTAAGCAATGGCGGCGATTGCAGGATAACGGCATGGCGATCGATTATTCCTGGAAGCAGCGGGCTCGCACCTATGGCGATCTGTATCAACGTATTCTCAAAGAACGTGACCAACAACAGCTGGATTAGTGCGAGCGTTTGCCCGCCTGGAGGCAACCAACATGCATAAAGCAACGGAATTCCGACTTGAAGCTCATCCCCTGCTTCCCGAACCCCTGGAGCGATTGGAAGAGCTTGCCAATGACCTGTTCTACAGCTGGGACCATGGGGTTCGAAGCCTGTTTGTCCGTATTGACCTACCGCTATGGCAGAAAGTCGAGCACAACCCAAAGCTTTTCCTGCGGCGGGTTGCCCAGGATCGACTCGATGAAGCGTCTGAAGACCGGGCGTTTCTGGCCGAGTATCGTCGGGTTCTGAGTAGCTACGATGCCTATCTTGAGGCTGGCCCCGGCCCGGAAGTGACGGAGAAGCTCGATCCGGAACAGGCCCTGGTGGCTTACTTCTGTGCCGAATTCGGCTTCCACGAAAGTTTTCCGATCTATTCCGGCGGCTTGGGCATCCTTGCCGGCGACCATTGCAAGGCCGCCAGTGACCTGGCCCTGCCCTTTATCGCTGTGGGTCTGTTGTATCGGCAGGGTTACTTTATCCAGAGTATCGACGCCCACGGTCAGCAGATTGCGCGCTATCAGTCCCATTCCAGCGATGAATTGCCTATTTCACCGGTGGAGATAGACGGCAAGTGGCTCAAGGTCTCCGTCCCCTTCCCCGGGCGTGATGTTGTGGCGCGTGTGTGGGAAGCCCGCGTAGGCCATATCCGCTTATACCTGCTGGACAGCAATACCGAAGAAAACGGCCCGGAAGACCGGGATCTGACGCTCCAGCTTTACGGTGGCGACGAGTCCACGCGGATCAGCCAGGAAATGCTGCTTGGCATTGGTGGAACCCGGGTTGTGGAGGCGCTGAACCTAAAGCCGACCGTCTGGCATATCAACGAGGGCCATGCCGCATTCCAGATTCTGGAACGCTGCAGGCACACCATGGTTTCCGGGTTGAGTTTCGAGGCCGCGCTTGAAGCCGTTGCCGGCGCAACGCTGTTCACAACGCATACGCCGGTACCGGCTGGCCACGACATCTTCCCCCGCTCCCTCGTTCATCATGCCCTGGGGCGATATATCGAGGAATCTGCCCTGGATTTTGATCAGGTGTTTGCCCTGGGCTCGAAGGACGGTGGGGACAGTTTCAACATGACCAGTCTGGGCCTGCGCGGCTCTCGTTTCCACAACGGGGTGAGCCGGATTCACGGTGGTGTCGCCTCGTTGATGGAGGGCGATATCTGGCCCCAGGTGCCGTCGGCAGAAAACCCTATCGGGTACATTACCAACGGTGTGCACGTACCGACGTTTCTGGCGCCGGAATGGTCCAGCCTGTTCGATATACAGGCGCCCACGTGGAAAAGTGAACTCCGGAACCCGGAATTCTGGAAGTTTATCGACCAGATCCCGGACTATCACTACTGGAGCGTTCACAAGGCCCTGAAACAGCAAATGGGCGAATACATTGTCCAGCGGCTCAAGCGCCAGCATAAACGCAACGGCACCGGCCATTCCGTCACTGACAGGATGACCCGGCAGCTTGTTTCCTCGGAAAAAGACACGCTGGTTATCGGGTTTGCAAGGCGGTTCGCCACCTACAAACGCGCGACGCTGATCTTCTCGGACCTGGAACGCCTCGAAAGCATCCTGACCGATCCGGACCGCCCGGTGGTGCTGGTATTTGCCGGCAAGGCCCATCCCAAGGACAAACCCGGTCAGCAACTGATCAAGGTAATCCACGACCTTTCCATGCACCCTTCGTTGATGGGGCACCTGATTCTCCTGGAGGACTATGACCAGGCCATGGCCCGCAGGCTGCTCAGTGGCGTCGATGTGTGGCTGAACACACCGGAATACCCGAAAGAGGCCAGTGGCACCTCCGGAGAGAAAGCAGCCCTCAATGGCGCTCTTAATCTCAGCGTGCTCGACGGCTGGTGGGGCGAAGGCTATAACGGCAAAAATGGCTGGGGCATCCCTCCCAGGGATACCGAACTGGACCCTGAATTCCGGAATGAGGAAGAGGCCCGGGACCTGATCGATCTGCTCGAATTCGAAGTGGTTCCCCTCTACTACGAGCGCGCCTCCCAGGGCTTTTCGAAAGGCTGGGTCCAGCGATCCAAGGCTTCGATGAAGTCGATCACACCAAGGTTTAACGCCCGGCGTATGGTGATGGATTACGTCAATAACTATTACCAGCCGGCGTCAACCCAGGGTGCTTTGCTGATGGCCGACAACGGCGAGGTTGCCAAAGAACTGGCAGACTGGAAGGCACGGGTCAGGCATGCCTGGCCGGGAGTGCAATTAAACGTGGTTGGCTGCGTCGAAGCTGCCTGCCCCCATGATGGCGGCGTAGAACTCAGAGTCGAGGCAAGGCTCAATGGCCTGTCAGCGAAGGATGTGCGGGTGGAGTGCCTGGTCAGCCCAGAATGCACCGGCACCCATAACAGCCCGGGGCCCGACAGTTTCTTGCTGGATAAGGAAAGCGAAGCGGAGGGGCGAACCGTGTTCTCTACACGCGTGCAACCCCCCTATCCCGGCTTGCAGACTCTCAGGCTCAGGATGTACCCCTATCACGAATCACTGACGCATCCGTTGGAGATGGGCGCCATGCTCTGGGTCTGACCCAGGGCATGGCGGTGCCTCAAAGCAGGTGCCGGCGAATGAATCGGCCGATGTCCTGTATTTCCTCAAGGCACACACTGTGTTCCATGGGGAATGTCTGATACGAAGGGTCGTAGCCCATCTCCTTCAGGGTTTCGACACTGCGCACACCCAGTGATTCCGGCACCATCGGATCGAAGGTTCCGTGATACACGCTGATCGGCACATCAGCATTGGCCTCTGAGCGTTGAACCGTGTCCGCGGTGGCGAAGTAGGTTGAAAGCGCCAGAACACCGCCAAAACGTTCCGGGTAGCTGAGCCCCAGTTCATAGGCAACGGCGCCTCCCTGGGAAAATCCGGCGATGATAATGCGCTCCGGCGGGGTGCCTTTGTGTTTTTGCTGCTCGACCAGTTTGGCGACCGCATCGGCAGACGCCCGCAACTGTTCCGTATCCACCACACGGTCGATATCCATGGCCTTGATGTCGTACCAGGCGGGCATGGACATGCCACCGTTGATGGTGACAGGCAGATTGGGCGCATGGGGAAAGATGAAGCGTACCGCTGTATCTTCCGGCAGGCCCAGTTCCGGCACTACGGGCTCGAAGTCGTGGCCGCTCGCACCAAGGCCATGAAGCCAGATGACGGCTGCGGTCGGGCTTTCCCCGGTTTCAATCTGAATGTACTGAAGATCCTGCACGGTTTACCTCATGTCTGAAAATTATGTACCGGTTTATTCGGAATGGCCGGATTTCTCGGCATTGGCCTCAAGCGCGGTGACCACTGGGTTGGCATACATATCCAGCAGATAAGGCCGGATGGCCGGATCGCAGGCTTCCAGTCTCCGCTCCATCTCGGCTTCAGCAGCTTCCATTTCCGCCGGTGACCAGGTTTCGGCAGTGACCACTGAATCGCTGACGGTATCCGGCGTATCGTGGGCCTGGGGATGAAGACCACGCTGCTGATAAGCCACCAGGTTTGAGGCATGCAGGTGATAGTTCGCATGCATCTCCCGATCTATACGGGCGGCCAAATCTTTCGGGTTATCCGGTGAATCATGGATGGGCGCACCAAAGTGCACATGCACGTGCCCTTTGAAACCGGTCAGTCCCTTCATGATCTGTTCGGTATCTTCACCCTCTCGCTTGATGTACTGGCCGGTCCGGGCCCGGGTTTCCAGCTCCTGGGCTTTGTCGGCATCGCACGGATCGTACTCGTAGGCAATGGAAACTGGCACCACATGCAGCCGATTCATGGCTTCGTCAAAACCGAGCCCGCTTTTCTTGCGGCTCATATAGAACATCTTGATGATGGCGGGGTCGGTAAAATCCAGCCCGTCCTTCGCCCGGCCCTCACGTTGGGCAATCCATATGCTGTGATTGGTATCGATGCTGTGGTTGATAAAGCCGGAGAGTGTGATGTAGGCATCACGCATCTCGCGGGGGCTTGTCATGCTGCGTCGCACTACAAAGCTCTTGTTCAGTCGCATCATTTCAGCGAACACCCGGTTGGCAAGCAGGTTGTCGCCAATGGCAATTCGGGTGGTATGGAAACCATTCTGGAACAGCTGGTAGTTCACCACCATGGGGTCGAAAACAATGTCCCGATGGTTTGAAATAAACAGATAGGCGCCGCGCTTGTCGAGGTTCTCCAGCCCGCTGGTCGTTACTCGCGTGGTTGTGCTCTCAACCAGCTCACCCACGTAGCTGGAAAGCCCGGCCTGGAGATCATCGACTCGTGTGTAGTGGCCAAAATGGCTGTTTAACCAGCGACGGGTAAACACACGCAACATGGCCGGCGCCCAGCGGGCCAGAGTCGGTGACTTGAAGCGACCGACCATATCCAGAAATTCCTGATCGTTGACCAGGCGGTTGATAGCAGCGCCGGTTTCTTCGTCCGAATAGGGACGGATGGCATCAAATTCCTGCATGGAAGCCCTGTTGTTATCAGTGTCTGTCACAGTATGGCGTGAAACGGTGGTTCAAAAACGCGGTATTGTAGCGTTTCTTAGATTAGTTTGCCTCCACCCGGCCCGTGGGTTTGCTGGCCAATCCTCAGGGTTAATCTGGTATCATTCGCCATTGCGCCGAACCCGGCACTCCACCCGAATCAATACAGCGGCTCCAAGCCGAGCAACCGGTTATTCTATGTATCTTGATCAGGATTTCGAACAGCTTTCCACCGAGCGCCCAACCACCTCGGGCCGTGATCCGGAACAGGTGCTGCACGAAGTCTTTGGTTATGAATCCTTCCGTCCGCTTCAGGGTGACATCATCCGGGAAGTATCGGAAGGCCGCGATGCACTTGTGCTCATGCCGACGGGCGGCGGTAAATCTCTTTGCTACCAGGTGCCGGCGCTGGTTCGCTCGGGCACTGCGATCGTAATTTCACCTCTGATTGCCCTGATGCAGGACCAGGTAGCGGCATTGAAAGAGCTAGGGGTCCGGGCTGCGTTCCTGAATTCAACCATGGATTTCGAGCAGGCCCGGGCGACCGAATACGCGCTCATGACCGGTGAGCTTGACCTTCTGTACTGCGCCCCTGAAAGACTGATACAGCCGCGCACCATCGAATTGCTTCATGACGCCTCCATCTCGCTGTTCGCTATCGACGAGGCCCATTGTGTGTCCCAATGGGGTCACGATTTCCGATCCGATTACCTTCAGCTCAGCATGCTGGCAGAACAGTTTCCCGGCGTACCCCGCATCGCGTTGACCGCAACCGCGGATGAGCGAACCCGAAAGGAAATTGCAGAACGACTGTCACTGACAGAGGCAAGACACTTCGTCAGTGGCTTCGATCGCCCCAACATTCAGTACCGTATAGCGCCAAAAATAAACGCGAACAAACAGTTACTGGATTTTATTAAAGCCGAACATGAGGGCGACTGCGGCATCGTTTACTGCCTGTCCCGGAACAAGGTCGACGCCACCGCGAAAACCCTGGCCCAGAAAGGCTATACCGCTCTGCCCTATCATGCAGGCCTGTCCTCGGAACAGCGTGCCCATCACCAGGAGCGGTTCCTGCGTGAAGACGGGGTGATTATTGTTGCCACCATCGCCTTCGGCATGGGTATCGATAAACCGGACGTGCGCTTTGTCGCACACCTAGATCTGCCGAAGAGCCTTGAAGCCTACTATCAGGAAACCGGTCGGGCCGGGCGTGACGGCAAGCCGTCTACGGCCTGGATGGTTTATGGCCTGCAGGATGTCATCAAACTGCGCCAGATGCTGGAAAGCTCACAGGGTAACGATCATTTCAAGCGCGTGGAACGGCAGAAGCTGGATGCGATGCTGGGCCTTTGTGAGGTCACCAGTTGCCGCCGTCAGGTGCTGTTGCGCTATTTCGGGGACGAGCTTGAGCAACCCTGTGGCAATTGCGACACCTGCCTGAATCCACCGGA
Organism: Marinobacter sp. L-80; assembly: GCF_056859395.1. Taxonomy (NCBI): domain Bacteria; kingdom Pseudomonadati; phylum Pseudomonadota; class Gammaproteobacteria; order Pseudomonadales; family Marinobacteraceae; genus Marinobacter; species Marinobacter sp. L-80. Next base: position 38,121 of record NZ_JBSXOI010000051.1, on the reverse strand, counting down.
CACCTGGGATGGAACCGTCGCCGTCCAGAAAGCCCTTTCCTGCGTTTTCCGAACGGGCCAGCGTTTCGGCGTTACCTATCTGATTGATGTTCTGCGAGGCTCGGAAAACGAGCGGATTCTCCAATCCGGGCACCACCAGGTGTCAACCTACGGCATTGGAACGGAACTGAGTGCCAACGAGTGGAAATCGGTATACCGGCAACTGGTGGCCAATGGTTACCTCCGTGCAGATCCGGAGGGCTATGGTGCGCTCCAGTTGACCGAGCAGTGTCGACCACTGCTGAAAGGACGTCATACCATTGAGCTGCGCAAGGACCCGGAAATCAAGAAGACAACCGGCCGGGCAAACGGCGGCCGGTCGGGTTCGCCGGTCTCAGAACAGATTACCGACAAGGCCGGCTGGGAGGCGCTTCGAGCCTGCCGCAAGGAGCTGGCTGACAAACAGGGCGTGCCGCCCTACGTCATTTTCCATGACACTACCCTGTTTGGAATGCTGGAACGCAAACCGCGCACCCTGGATGAGCTGGCGGAAGTCAGCGGCGTGGGCGCCGCCAAGCTAGAGAAATACGGCGAGATTTTCCTGCAAACCATCGCTGGCCTCGAACAGGCCTGAATTGTTCAGGCCTCTGCTTTAAACCCTTTCTTCCGGACGCGGTAATGGGCGATGGAGGTCGCTACATGGTTGCCCTCTTCGTCCACCAGTTTTCCTTCCAGGGAGAATTTCGCCCGCCCGGTCTCGTCAGCGTCAGCAAGAATGGCTGCCACGGTTTCGGGATCCAGGGTGAATTCTACAGTGACATCGCTGTTGGCTGGCTGGAGAAACTGCAACGTCATTTCCTTGAGAATCGGCGTGTACGAAGGCCCCAGATCAAATAGGGTCAGCACGCCACCGGGAATTTCGGCTACCAGAAAGTACGCGCCCGCATAAAGGCTGCCGAAGTGGTTTTTGTTGCCTTTCAAGCGGATTTTCGCTCTTACATATCCTGGCCTGACCTCCTCAACGCTGAAGTTGTTCCGTGGTGCAAAAGGAATCGACAGTCCGATGATCTTGTTCACCGCTGCATACCCGCCCGTTTTCTTCAGCCAGGCCAGAGGGCTAGCCAGTGTAGCCTTGGGGTCGGTACTTGCCACCCATTGACCGGTCGCTCCGATGAGATTATCGATAATTGCCATTGCCAAGCTCCGAAATTGATTGGGAACTGATGATTACAACGGACTTCAGTGCTCGCAAGAAGGTTTTACAATTTTTTTGGATGTTGTCCGATTTATTTTTGAGTTTCTGTTCTAAAGTGAGGATGCGTGCCTGAATCATGACCGCTTGTTAGCCGGTTTTTCCAGTAGTAAGAAAGGATCTCTGATTTGGAATATTCTCTGCCCGCTTCCCTGGTCTTCCACCGGTTCCGAAAACTGGTTCTTTGCCTGATGCCATTGGCTTTCTGCCTTGCGGCAGGACCACTCTCAGCCACAACGTCATCGACCACTGCGTCGCAGGCAGCCGTGCGCGGTTACGTACTCTGGTACCGGAATTACGACAGCCCTGCCATCCGGGCCCTGGTGGAGCTTGCTCTGAAGAAGACGCCAGAGTACGGGGAATTTCAGATCATCAGAAGTGAAGAGCTGAGCCAGGGCCGCGTACTGAGGGAACTGACAGACGGCCAATCACGATTAGTTGACATCGCCAATGTCGCTACCTCCGCAGAACGGGAGAAGTCCCTGACCGCCATACCGTTTCCGGTCGATGGCGGGTTGCTCGGTTTTCGGGTTTGCGTGGTCATGCCGGAATCCTTGCCCCGGTTTGCGGGAATCAAGACTCTGGATGACTTGAGAGACAGTCAGATTCGGATTGGCCAGGGCGCCCACTGGCCAGACACACCGGTGCTTGAAGCCAACGGTATTCCGGTGGTCACTCACTCCCGATACGAAATACTGTTCGGAATGTTGCGTAATGAACGCTTCGAGTGTTTTGCCAGGGGCGTAAGCGAAGTGCTTTACGACCTGGAATTGGAGCAGGATCCTAATCTCCTAATTGAGCCTGATCTGTTGATCGCCTACCCGATGCCGTCCTATCTCTTTGTCGGTCCCGAAGACCAGGAAACCGCCCATCGCCTTCAGCTGGGAATTGAGCGCGCCATCCACGATGGCAGCTTCAATGATTTCCTCAGGCACTACTACGCCCGCGCTGTGAAAGAGCTTGATCTCGACGAGCGTAAGGTCATTACTCTCGAAAACCCGTACCTGAGCGAAGAATCCCGTTACGTTGGGCGCAAAACCTTCGAGAACCTGCGCCGTCGGCTGGAAGTCCTAAGCCGCTAACAGTCGCTCTTCGCTTACACCCGGAACCTCGACACGTTCTGGCTCAGTGCGGTGCCGATGCGCTCAATTTGCCCGCTGTAAACATCGTTTTCGGAGGCCGCGGCGGCCGCTTCCTGGCCCTGATCTGCAATCCGGGTAATCGACGAATTCAACTCCTCGGTAACCGACGTCTGTTCCTCGGATGCTGTGGCAATCTGCGACGTCATCTGGCTGATGGACGTGATTGCCTCGGCAATCCGGTTGAGGGCATCCATAGCGTCCTGCGCTTTTTCCATGCTGACATTGGATACTGCAGTTGAGGCATTCATGACATCGACCGCATCATTGGCGCCTTTCTGCAGACGCTCAATCATGTCGTTGATTTCCTCGGTGCTGGACTGGGTGCGCTGGGCAAGGTTACGTACCTCGTCTGCCACAACTGCGAAGCCCCGCCCTGCTTCACCGGCCCGAGCGGCTTCAATCGCGGCATTCAATGCCAGCAGGTTGGTTTGCTCTGCAATACCCTGAATCACTTCAAGCACTGTTGTGATTGATGTAACGTCCTTGCCAAGGGTGTGGATGACCTCTGCGGCCGCATTAATCTCCTTCGAGAGCTTCTGTACGGCGTCCCGGGAGGCAGCGACGGTCTCCAGCGAAGCCCGGCTGTCCGCATCCGCGGTGTTGGCGGCGTCTGCGGTTTGCTGTGCGTTCTGGGCAATCTCGCCGGCAGCGGCCGACATCTCGTTGATCGCGGTCGCCACCATGTCGATTTCGGCCTGCTGGCTCTCCACGCTCGAACGACTGGTACTGGCGGTATCTCTCAGCGAGCTGACATTTTCCCCGAGTTCGGCGCTACCCTTCTGGACATCCCGAACAACCGTCTGGATATTCTCGACAAACTGGTTAAAGCTCCGGGCCAACTCACCGAATTCATCTTTTGCACTGTCGTCCAGACGCTGGGTCAGGTCAGCATCACCACTGCCAATGTCCGCCATGGCCTTGTTCAAGCGGCGAACCGGCGCCATCAGAACCTTGATGCCCAGATGCAGGATCACCAGAGAAACGATCAGGCCGATCACGGCCATGATCAATCCAGTCATTCTGGCGCTCTGGACCGGTGCGTTGATCTTGTCCGCGTTTACAAAGGTCCCCAGATACCATTGCACGCCGCGCGCTTCACTGATCGGATGGAAGCTGGCCTCCCAGTTGCCGTCATCATTACTGTATTCGTGAGCGTCCCCGCCAAGATCCGGCTTGCCGCCAATGAGCTCACTGATGTTCTTGCCGACAAGGCTTTGCCGTGGGTGGAACAGTATGGTGCCACGCTCATTGATCAAAGCAGCGTAACCGGTGTCCGCGAGTGTGACTGTGCTCAGGGTTTTTGCTATCGCGCCCAGGCCGATATCAGCACCGGCCACGCCCTCGTATTCACCGCGCTTCACGGGCGCAAGTGTGGAGATGATCATGTCGTTGGTGCTGGCATCCTGATACGGCTCGGTGAACGAGGCGCTTCCGAGGCTCATGGCCTTCTTGTACCAGGGGCGCTGGCGGGGATCGTAATCCGCTGGCAGCGTGGCATTCGCCTCCGGCGATTTCATCAGCATGTAGCCGTCGGTACGCCCGACATAGACATCCCGGAAGCCGCCGCCGGTGGTAATGGCCTGAAGAATGACCCGCGCCTCTTCGTCGTTCTCGGCATTCTCCAGGGCTTTGGCGGTGGCTTCAGTCATCACCAGCCGGGCATTGAGCCACTCTGCGATGCTCGACGTGCTCTGCTGTACGGTGTCGTCGATCAGCGCGTTCACATAGGTTTCGGTGGTGCTTTGTAATCGTAAATCGCCAGAGAGCGTAAAAGCCCCCATAACCAACAGCAACAGAATACCGAAAGCAGTCAGGAGCTTTTGCCCGAATGTCAGCTGCACGGTCGAATCCTCAGCAATAAAATTGATATTCGTTAATGTGTGTTTCGGCCCATGGTGCGAAGTCTTTAGCGGCTTCTGTTAAACTTTCCAATTATTGACGCAGACGCTGAGATTGTCCTCATTCCATAACGAACGGGAGCCGAACTGAATGGCCCATGAAGAACTGCACCTCAACCTCCGGAACCTGAGGCTTGATGACTACGATCAGCTTCAGAAGCTTATGGATCGGGTATACGACGACATCGGAGGCTCCTGGCCGAAGGACACCATCAAGGCATTGGTGGAGCAGTTCCCCGACGGCCAGATCTGCATTGAGGAAAGCGGCCAGCTTATTGCGGTTGCGCTGACGGTCTGCGTTAAGTACGAGCGTTTCAGCAACCCGCACACCTACGACGATCTGATCCTCCGTAACGAGAAGATCTGGCACAACGCCAATGGTGACTCCCTCTATGGGCTGGATGTCTTTATCCACCCCGACTATCGGGGCTACCGCCTGGGTCGTCGACTCTACGAAGCGCGAAAAGAACTCTGCCGCTCCATGAACCTGCGTGCCATCCTGGCGGGCGGGCGCATACCGAGCTACTTCAAATACGCCGAACAGTATTCACCCGAAGAGTACATTCAACGGGTCGATCGCAAGGAAATCTACGATCCGATTCTGAGCTTCCAGCTCTCGAACGATTTCCAGGTTACGCGGTTGATGCACAAATACCTTCCCGAGGATGAGAAATCCCAGGGCTACGCGACGTTGCTGGAATGGCGGAACATTCTCTACACCCCACCTTCCCCGGTTCTGAGCGTCAAGAAAACTCAGATAAGGCTGGGCGCCGTGCAGTGGCAGATGCGTGAATTTACCTCGGTTGAAGAGGTGCTCGAGCAGGTTGAGTATTTTGTGGACGCCTTGTCTGATTACAAAAGTGACTTCGCCATCTTCCCCGAGTTTTTCAACGCGCCGCTGATGGGACTGACCGATCAGATGGACCAGACCCGGGCCATCCGTTTCCTCGCCGGATTTACCCAGCAGTTCCGGGAAGAGATGTCTGAAATGGCGGTGAGCTACAACATCAACATTATCACCGGTTCCATGCCGCTGATCGAAAACGATCGGGTGTATAACGTGTCCTATCTCTGCCACCGGGACGGTCGTGTTGATGAGCAACGCAAGATTCACATCACGCCCCACGAACGCCGCGACTGGGTGATCGAGGGCGGCAACCAGTTTGAGGTCTTCGAGACCGATGCCGGCCGGGTCGCCATCATGATCTGCTATGACATCGAATTCCCTGAACTGGGCCGTATTGCTGCCAGCCAGGAGGTTGATATCATCATGGTGCCGTTCTGGACCGACACCAAAAACGGCTACCTCAGGGTTCGCCAGTGCGCCCAGGCCCGCGCAATCGAAAACGAATGCTATGTGGTCGTCACTGGTAGCGTTGGCAACCTGCCGAAAGTCGAGAACCTGGACGTCCAGTACGCTCAGTCTGCCGTATTCTCACCTTCGGATTTTGCCTTCCCGCACGATGCAGTTATGGCGGAAACCACGCCGAATACGGAGATGATCATGTTCTCCGATATGGACTTGGAAAAGCTGAAACTGGTGCGTAACGAGGGGTCTGTCACTAACCTGAAAGATCGTCGCGTTGATATGTATGAATTGAAGACCAAGTAAACTGGCCTGATCAGCCAGGTCAATTTGTTAAATAACTGCGTTAGCGGTCGATCGTATGGCACTGATGGCGTTGCAAAACTAGAATTCAGTGTCTATTGTTTAACCAATATCCAGCCTGTCTCCCAATGAGACAGGTTGCTGTGGATACGGAAATCACCAGAGAACCCGATTCATGAACGAAGCATTGCCGGACCTTGTCGCACGATTCCGAGTCAGACAGGGCCTTTTTCGGAAGGAACTTGTCGAAGCCGCCCTTTATGAGCTGGACGGCTACGGATGTGTTATGAAAACCGACAAAGTGTTCAACCCCGGTGATACCGTGGTGCTCGATCTCGTGATGGACATGCCGTTCGACAAGATCCGCGCAGAAGGACTCGCCGGGCTGGTGACCGAACGCAGAAAACACTGCAGTAACTTCTTCTATTCAATCGATTTTGTAGAGCTCGACTCCAACGGCAGCTCGTCGCTGGCGGAAAAGCTCCGCAGAATCCGGGAAGTGCTATCCAAAAAACAGTCGCTCAAATCACGTCGTTCCCCAGGCTCCATGTCCGGTTTCCGGCAGATGGCCTGACATTGATTTTCGTTGAAACCTGCCCGTAAGGAGACATTCCATGGCGAAGAAAACCAAACAGAACGTTGATAAAATCGTGAAAAAGGTCAACAAGGAGTTCGAAAAGACTTCTTCCCAGATCGAAGGCCTGGTGAACGATGCGCTGAAGCAGTTCGACAGCCTGCAGAACCAGGTTCAGGAGCCTGTTCGCAAGCTGCTGAAGGAAATCGACGAGCTTCGCGACCGCGAGATGAAGCGTTTCCACGAAGAGTTTGAGCGCCGCCTGGAAGAGTTCCATGAACTGCAGAGCAGCATTCTCGAGCGTCTTGGCGTGGCTTCCAAGGAAGCGGGTGAAGAGGTCAAGAAGCTCACAGATGAAGTGAGTAAAGAGGCCAGCACGGCAGCCAAGAAATCAGCGCCGAAGAAAACCGCCAAAACAGCTTCCAAAGCCAAAGGCGCGACCAGCAAGCCTGCGGCGAAGAAGCCTTCAGCCAAGAAAGCACCAACTGCCAAGGCTGCAAAGCCGGTCGACAAGAGTGACCTGACACTGGTTAAAGGTATCGGCCCGGCCACCGCCAAGAAGATGAAGGACGCTGGCATTACCTCCATCGACCAGATCGCCAATCCGTCTGCCGAAGACCAGGAAAAGCTGAAGGCCTTCTCAAACGTCAAGGGATACAGCCAATTCAGCGCTGAAGCCAAGAAAATCGGCTGATGCGAACGCCTGACCAGCCTGTTTTACGGGACATTGTCCTGATTGGCGGCGGGCATAGCCACGTCGGGGTACTCAAGCGGTTCGCGATGAACCCTGTTCCCGGCGTGCGCCTGACCCTGATCTGCCGCGACACCCACACCCCCTATTCCGGCATGCTGCCGGGCTACGTGGCCGGCCACTATAGCTACGACGATGTCCACATCGATCTGAGCCGCCTGGCGGAGTACGCTGGTGCGCGCTTTTACCGGGCCGAAGCCATGGGCATCGACCGGGATCAGAAGCGGGTTATCTGCCGCGGTCGCCCGGATGTGCCCTACGACATACTGTCAATCAATATTGGCTCGTCTCCTAGGGTCAATGAAGTGGAAGGCGCTTCCGACCACGCGGTTCCGGTTAAGCCGATCACCGGCTTCAACAACCGCTGGCTTGCACTGCTCTCCCGTATCGAGAATTACGACGGGCCGCTGGCGGTTGCCGTGGTTGGCGCTGGTGCCGGTGGCGTTGAGCTGACCCTCGCCATGCAGTTTCGACTGAAGAATGAACTGAAACAGCGTGGTAAAGATCCCGGTCAGCTGCATTTCCACCTCTTCGACGCCGCCGACCAAATTCTACCGACCCACAACCCCAAGGTGCGTGAGGTTTTCCGAAAAACCTTGTCGAATCGTGGTGTGAAGGTCCATCTGGGATCGCCAGTCAGCAAGGTTCAGGAAGGGTTATTGATTACCGAATCCGGCGAAACCCTGCAAACGGACGAAGTGCTCTGGGTAACCCGGGCTGGTGGCCCGGAATGGCTCAAGGACACAGGCCTGGCGCTGGACGATGGGCTGTTCCTGAGAGTACGCGATACCCTGCAAGTGGAGAATGACGACAGCATTTTTGCTGCTGGCGATATTGCCAACGTCTTGAATCACCCCCGAGAAAAAGCGGGGGTATTTGCGGTAAGACAGGGCCCTCCCCTCGCCGACAACCTCAAGCGGCTTGCAACCGGCAAGGATCCGAAGGATTTTCATCCGCAGAAGAAGTGGTTAGCGCTAATCAGCACCGGGGACAAGTACGCTGTGGCCTCCCGGGGAGATTTGCAGTTCGACGGCGCCTGGGTCTGGCGCTGGAAAGACTGGATCGATCGCCGCTTTATGAAGAAGTTCAACGATCTGCCTCCAATGGAGGAAGAATCCAAACTGCCGGATACGGCTGCCGCACAGAATGCCGAGGAAGCCTCCCAGGCCATTTCGGCGGTTGCCATGCGTTGTGGTGGTTGTGGCGCCAAGGTGGGCAGCACCGTTCTTTCGCGTGCCCTGGGAGAGCTGAAACCCATCGAGCGGGACGATATCCTGATCGGCCTTCACGCCCCGGACGACGCCGCCGTTTTGACGGTGCCGCCCGGCAAAGCCGTGGTTCACACCGTGGATTTCTTCCGTGCGTTCATTGACGACCCCTACATCTTTGGCAAGGTGGCGGCCAATCATAGCCTCGGTGACGTCTTTGCCATGGGCGCCGAAGCCCAGAGTGCCACGGCCGTTGCCACGGTGCCTTACGGCATCGAGTCCAAGGTTGAGGATGTCGTCTATCAGATGATGTCTGGTGCTGTTGAAGTGCTGAACGAGGCAGGATGCGCGCTGGTTGGCGGGCACACCGGCGAGGGCAAGGAACTGGCCCTGGGCTTTGCAGTCAACGGCCTGATCGACCCGGAAGAAGTCATGAGCAAAGGTGGCCTGAAAGCGGGCGATGCCCTGATTCTCACCAAGCCCATCGGTACAGGCACCCTGTTTGCCGCTCACGCAAAGCTGGCGGCCAAAGGTCGGTGGATCGATTCCGCCCTCGCCTCCATGGTCCAGTCCAATAAGGCGGCAGCAGACTGCCTCAGGAAATTTGGATCAAAAGCCTGTACAGACGTTACCGGCTTCGGTCTCCTCGGGCATCTCGTTGAAATGACCAAGCCCTCGGGTGTGGATGCCGAACTGGACCTTTCTGCCATCCCGATCCTTCCGGGCGCGGAGGAAACAGCGGCAGCAGGGATCCTCAGTTCCCTGCAACCAGCAAACATCCGCTTGCGCCGGGGTATCCGGGATCAGGAAAAATGGGTAAATCATGCCCGATATCCCCTGATTTTTGACCCTCAAACGGCGGGTGGTCTGCTGGCAAGCGTTGCGGCGGACAAGGCAGAGGAGTGTGTACGGGAACTGAAAGCCCTGGGCTATCCGCACACAGCCATCATCGGCCGAATTACCGCCCAGGATGAATCGGGGCCCATCGAGCCTATTTCCCTGCGGGATTAACGTCCCTGTGAGCAGCGCTGCATTGCAAGGTGTAGCGCCTGCTCCAGGGATGCCTGTTCTTTTTCGGGCAGGAAACGCTCGGCCAGATTACCAACCTGGGCTTTGAGGCTTTCGAGAAACCCAGGTTCGGTCTCTGCGTGTTGCAGCAGACCGGCCAGCGCCTGTTCGTCGCCAACGGGAAAATATCCGGCATAGTCACGCCCCAGCAAACCAACATTGCCCGGAATGTCGGATGCCAACACCGGCAAGCCAGCCCGGCAGGCTTCGGAGACCACGTTTGCGCCACCCTCCATTACCGAGCTGATCACCATTAACTGGCTGTTCGCCATCAACTGCCGGGTGCGGGTTTTATCCAGCTCGCCGAGCCATTGGAAGCGTGGGTTTTCAGCCATTTCCCGCTCTGCTTTGTTGTGCCATGCGTCGTTGTGGGCCCTGCCGGCACAAAAAACCTGTACCTTCGAGTCCTTCGGAAGCAATCGTGCGGCATAAGCCGCCCTCAGAGAATCCTTTTCGTCCCGAAGATGACCAATCACACAAGCGCCAAAACTCTCTTTCGTGAGATCCGCTTGCCGCGCCGGAAAGGCCTCCGGCCCCTCAGCCGATTGGTATAGCGTGACCAATTTGCTGGCAAGGCCGGCGGGTATGTCGTGCGCTACCAAGTCGTGCAGACCAATAAGCGCATCGGCCGCGCCCATGGAATACCGGGTGTCTTCCGGGTATTCGTGCTGGTGGTAATAGATATCCGTGCCGGTGAGAGCCACGATGAGCGGCTTTTCAGGCCAGATTTCGCGGAAATGCCGTATGGCATCGACACTACGCCAGGCATGCAGGGCTATAAACGCATCGCAGGGTTCCCCGTGGTATTCAGTAACCACGTCGACCGAGTGCCCGGCACTTTGCAGCAAGGTCTCCCACCGTTCCGCCGTTGCCCGGTTTCCTGCTTTCGAACCCGGCTGCGCCGGCGTGATCATTATCAGATGCATTGTCTTTGATTGAACCCAGCTTACTGAAAAATGGAGTGTTCGGCCCTGAGCCAATTAAACCCGCAAACCGTATAGCTGTTCAGGGTTAACCTAAATCAAGGTATCCTTCTGAAGCTGGAGTCGTTCACTTCATCTCTGCACTGTAAATATCCATTCCAAAAAGGAAAAACCATGACCCACAATCTTATACGGAAATTGCTGATTATTGGTCTCTGTTCTCTTTTTTCAGCCGCCGCGACCGCGCAGACGTTCATTTTTACGGCAATCCCGGACGAAGATGAAACCAAGCTCGTCGAGCGTTTCCGCGGCATTGCGGACTACCTTTCCGAGGAACTGGATGCCGATGTGAAGTACATCCCCGTGAAATCCTATGCGGCTGCCGTTTCCGCCTTCCGGAATAACCAAGTGCAGCTGGCGTGGTTCGGCGGCCTGTCGGGTGTTCAGGCGAGATCACTTGTACCCGGTTCTCAGGCAATCGCACAGGGGACTGAAGACCAGGCCTTCTACGTCTATTTTATTGCTCATGAGAGCACCGGCCTGGATCGTCAGGATAGCCTGCCAGAAGACGTACGTGGTAAGACCTTTACCTTCGGATCAAAGGGCTCAACGTCGGGACGATTGATTCCGGAGTACCACATCCGCGAAACGTTTGGCGAAGCACCTGAAGATGTATTTTCTCGGGTCGGCTACAGCGGCAACCACACTCGCACCCTCCGTCTGGTCGAGTCCGGCACCTACGAAGTGGGCGCGATGAACTTCGCGGTCTGGGAAAAAGAACTCGAAAACGGAAACATTGATACCGACGCCGTGAAGGTCATCTGGAAAACACCCGGGTTCCCGAATTATCAATGGAGCATCCGTGGCGACGTGGATGAAAACTACGGCGAAGGCTTTACCGATCGCGTTCGCGAAGCCCTGCTCTCGCTTGATGATCCCGAGCTGCTTGAGAGCTTCCCGCGTTCTGATTTTATTCCCGCTTCAAACGACGATTATGAGCCGATTCGCAAAGTAGCGAAAGAAATCGGAATCATTGATTGATGGCAGGCTTTGATCTCTCAGGCCTGACGGCCTCTTTTGGGGGTGAGCGGGTAATCGGGCCCCTCACCCTCAAGGTAAAGGAAGGAGATCAGGTTGCCCTCGTCGGTAAGAGTGGTGCAGGTAAATCCACTCTTATCCGGCTTATTCACCAGCGAGTGGATTGCCAGTCATCTCTTGTGCCTCAGGAGCTTGGCCTGGTAAACGCCCTTCCTGTGTTTCACAACGTGTTCATGGGCCAGCTCGACAAGCATGCCACCTGGTACAACACCATTACCCTTGTGCGGCCATTCAAACAGGACAGAAAACAGGTCCTGGAGCTTCTGGACGCATTGAGAATGTCTGAAAAACTCTGGATTCCCACAGCTTCGCTCTCGGGCGGGCAACGTCAAAGGGTGGCCATTGCCAGAGCCCTTTATCGCAACGCCCCGGTCTTATTGGCAGATGAACCCATCTCCGCACTGGACGGCCCCATGGCGCATCACGTTATGCAATTGCTGCGAGATCGCTTCAAAACCAGTGTTATCGCTCTTCACGATGTGGAAATGGCGATGAAGTACTGTAACCGCATTGTTGGCATACAGAATGGGCAGGTCGCCCTTGATGAGCCTACTGACCAATTGGCGGCCGCAGACATCATGTCGCTGTATTAGGATCTGTCGAGCGATGCTCTCCTACCCGACTGTTCGCACCAGCCTGATCTTTCTTGCTATTGCGCTTGTGGGGCTGTTGTTTGCCGATATTGCGATCACCGCAAACAATCCCTGGCGGGATCTGGGCAACTTTTTCCTGGGTGTACTCACTCCGAACTTTTTCAGCAGCGAAGGTCTTCTTACCGCCTTATTGCGAACAGTGGCCTTCGCCTTTGTTGGGGTGACCGTTGGCGGGGTTTGCGGATTTTTTCTGGCTCTGGTGTACCGATTCCTCCCGGTGCGGGTGTTTTGTGCTTTCATCAGGGCGATTCATGAGCTCTTTTGGGCTCTTATTTTTTTGCAGTTTTTCGGTTTCCACCCCCTGACGGGCGTGTTGGCGATCGCGATACCTTATTCCGGCATCTTCGCCAAGGTTTACTCCGAGATTCTCGAGGAAGCTGACCCGGAACCGGGCAGGCTCTTGCCACCGGGAACAGGAACTATCGCGGCGTTTCTGTATACCAGGATTCCTGATTGCTGGGTCCAGTTGAGAACCTACACCGCCTATCGCCTGGAGTGCGGGCTGCGTTCGAGTGCCATACTCGGATTTGTGGGCCTGCCAACTCTGGGGTTTTATCTGGAAACCTCTTTTTCCCAGGGGATGTACTCCGACGCCGGCGCAATGTTGATCCTCTTTTACGTGCTCATTGCCACAATTCCACTATGGGTAAGACCCAAGTTGTTACCCGTGTATATCGTGGGGGCTCCGTTTTTCCTTGGCGATGGCTTGCCCATCGTCTGGGGTAATGTTGAACGGTTTTTCACCGAGGATATTGTCCCCAGCCCACTCAGGGATGGAGAGGGCCTGGCCGGCCTTTTACCGTGGCTGAATGAACTGATGATCGAGCAGGCACTGCCTGGCATCTGGAATACTGTGGTTCTCACTCAGATTGCGCTGGTGGCCACGGGTATCCTCACCCTGCTGGCGTTCCCCCTGATCTCAAATCATTTTGGCGGCCCTATACGTCGAACCTCCGGCCATATTTTTCTGGTAATTGCCCGATCAACCCCTGAGTACATCCTGGCCTACATACTCCTGCAACTCTGGGGACCTTCCATGCTTCCTGCGGTGGTTGCATTGGCCCTTCACAATGGCGGCATCATAGGCCACCTGATTGGCCGGCAAACCAACACGATCCGTTTGAGATCCGATGCTCCCAAAGGCTTTAATCGCTATAGCTGGGAACTCGTGCCCCGGATCTACCGATCATTTCTGGCGTTTCTATTTTATCGCTGGGAAATCATCATGAGAGAAACTGCAATCCTTGGTATTCTCGGCATCTACACCCTTGGCTTTTACGTTGATAGCGCGATACAGAGTATCCGGTTCGACCAGGCAATGGTTCTGATCCTGATAACGGCCATGCTTAACATCGGCGTAGACATCCTCGGCCGCTATATTCGCCGCAAGCTGGCTTTGCAGACCATGCCCACCTGCTAACCCGCACTGCGATCCCCATCACAGTTCCGTCATTTCGGCCAACGCTAAACTGGTAATTGGCGACCGGTTGGCGGTATTGCCAGGATACATTCCGCTACACTCAGATCACCTATTGCAACATTCAGAGTTCTGGTGATGATGGTTAACGGGTTGATTCTCTTCATTCAGGTCGGGCTGCTGGCGCTGCTTGTCCTGTTGGCTGTGCGGGTTATCTCGCTGGTGCGTTCCGAACCCATCGCAGTCGGTCGCCAGGAAATCTGGCCAGCAACGAGGGACACGGTAGCTACCGACCTGCCCTCAAACAATTCCGAATGGCCGGTTGCCAGCAGAAGGCCGACTCCTGAAGCTGCTCCGGACCGGGCTGAGCTCATCACCCGATTGCACATTCTGGCTGGTCTCCAGGAACGGGATTGCCGTGTAAAGGGTCTGGCGCTAGCGACCGCACCCGATGCGGTCAAAGCCTATGCCACGGCTTGGCTGTACGGTGCCGGGTGCGCCCTGAGCGACAAAGGCAGTCGGCATTCCGAGGCACTGGCCGGGATTGTTGCCCAGACCATCAATCGAAAAACGGGGATGCGTCAACCGGAGGCGATGCAGGCGATCAGCACATTAACAGACAGTGCGGTTTATCTGGCTTGTTTCCGGGCGGGTCTGGAAGGTGCGGAGTTCTGGCGATACAACCATTTCGTACCGCCCACGTCGAGTCTTTACGACGCCATTACTGCCAACGCGTTTATTTAGCAGCCTGTTTGTTTGCGGTTTCAAGTACCCAGTCGGTACCCAGGGCAACGGGTTCCGCATGATCCTGTTCGTCCACTCGGGTTCCGGTTATTTCAGGCCGGCTGAAGCCGCCATCATCCGTATTTGCCATGCTGTCCACATCCACGGAACGAACCACATAGGTTACGCCGCCGGCCAGCACTTTCGCGCGATGAGTCAGGCCGAAAACAAACCGGCAGTAATCCAGCTTTAGCTGAATCAGATCCTGTTCGGCTTTGCGGATTTTTCTGAGCAGAACCTTCTGAACGCTATCTCCGTAATCCATCACGTTGTCCCTGCAAATGGCGATGAGATGATTTTACACAATCCCGGACCGTTGTCAGCCGACCAGTTGTCGGTTCAGCTGTCCCGGTGCTATTCGGCCTGGAAAACCAGCTTAACCGGGATGTTTTCGATGGGTTCCTGGCCCTGTTGCAGATCAATGCGCCAGGTCATTTTGCCATCCACGGTGCAGAACGGCGCTGTGAAACGGGCGGAGTACTGGTTTTCCGACTGTTTGCCGAGGGGCACCGGGTACTCGCCCATGTACATGGACTCGCCCCGGAGAACAGCCAGAAAGCGTTCCGGACGCTCCGGCGTGGCAACGGTTAGCTGGTATTCGGTGCCCTGAGCGCCCACGCCCATGGTGTTGAGGGCAACCTGCCAATCTCCGGAACCATTTGACCATTGGCACGGACCGCTTTCCAGCAGATCACACTGAACGGTCTGACTTTCTCCGCCGGACGTTTTGCCAGTGTCTCCCAGCAGGCGCCAACCGAACACACCGGCACCAACCACGGCCAGAATCAATCCTGTAACAGCAATCGCGCGTAACATAACCGCTTCCCGAACAAACCCGGCCGGCATTATGGGGTTTTCTCCGGCCGAGGCAAAGGTTTCTAAACTGGCGCTACTCATGAGAAAATACTGCGCCTTCAATTCGACCCATTCTGACCACAGGACACGCCCGTGCAGCCGGATATTTCCGTTAAGCACCTGAGCAAGGTATATGGCGACGGTTTTCAGGCTTTGAAAGACATTAACCTGGACATCCGCCGTGGCGAGATCTTCGCCCTCCTCGGCCCCAATGGCGCTGGCAAGACCACGCTCATCAGTATCATCTGCGGTATCGTCAATGCCTCCTCCGGACAGGTAACGGCCGCCGGTTACGATATTGTCAAAGACTACCGCAAGGCCCGCGAGACCATCGGCCTGGTGCCACAGGAACTCAACACCGATTCATTCGAAACTGTCTGGAATGCCGTTTCCTTCAGTCGTGGGCTATTCGGCAAGGCGCCGAAACCTGCGCACATCGAGAAAGTCCTGAAAGATCTTTCTCTCTGGGACAAGCGCAACAACCGGATCATGTCTCTCTCCGGTGGCATGAAGCGCCGCCTGATGATTGCCAAGGCGCTCTCCCATGAGCCCCAGATACTGTTCCTGGATGAGCCCACGGCGGGCGTCGACGTTGAACTGCGGCGGGACATGTGGGAAATGGTGCGCAAACTTCGGGAACATGGCGTGACCATCATCCTCACCACCCACTACATCGAAGAAGCCGAGGAAATGGCGGATCGCATCGGTGTCATTCGCGGTGGCGAGATCATTCTGGTCGAGGACAAGGCCCAGTTGATGACCAAGCTGGGCAAGAAAGAGTTGCGACTGCACCTGCAGCACAAACTGGACAAGGTGCCCGGTGAACTGACTCTGGAGCCGATAGAGCTGTCAGAGGATGGTTACGAGCTGATATACACCTTCGACTCCCAGCGAGAGCAGGCAGGGGTAACCCGATTGCTCCGCACGCTTGGCGATCTCGGTATCGAATACCGAGACCTTCAAACCCGGGAAAGCTCCCTTGAAGAGATTTTTGTCGGCCTGGTGCACGAGTAAAACTGCCGGCTATTCTGGAGAAATGCATGAACCTGTACGGTATCCGCGCAATCTACAATTTTGAAATGGCCCGCATGAAGCGCACTGTGATGCAAAGTGTGCTCTCGCCGGTTATATCCACCTGCCTGTATTTCGTGGTGTTTGGCTCAGCGATTGGCTCGCGGATGGGCGACATCGACAACATCGCCTACGGCGCTTACATCATCCCCGGCCTGGTGATGTTGTCGCTGCTGATGCAAAGTATTTCGAACGCCTCCTTCGGCATCTACATGCCCAAGTTCTCGGGCACGATTTATGAAGTGCTCTCTGCCCCGGTCTCCTATGTGGAAGTGGTGCTGGGCTATGTCGGTGCTGCTGCCACCAAGTCCATCATTCTTGGGCTTATCATCCTGGCGACCGCCAAGTTCTTCGTGGACTACGACGTACTGCACCCCTTCTGGATGCTCTCCTTCCTGGTGCTTACCTCGGTGACCTTCAGCCTGTTCGGTTTCATTATCGGCATCTGGGCCGACGGATTCGAAAAACTGCAGATCGTGCCGATGATGATTGTCACACCGCTGGTTTTCCTTGGCGGTACCTTCTATTCAATCGACATGCTGCCAGAGGTCTGGCAGACCGTGAGCCTGTTCAATCCGGTGGTTTACCTGATCAGCGGTTTCCGTTGGGCGTTTTACGGCGTGTCTGACGTTCATATTGCCATCAGTGTGGGAATGACCCTCGTATTCCTCACGGCCTGCATGGTCGGCATCTGGTGGATTTTCAAGACCGGCTACCGGTTGCGCTCGTGACCTGCGCATCAAGCCCGGTTCGGGGGGCGGAAGTCTGGGCCCTCCTTGCAGCCAGCTTATTGCTCTACGGCTGCTCCTCGGGCATTGCAGCACCTCAGGACGGCCTGCCGGTTGTCGAGGCCTGCTTTGTGTCTGCGTCGGGCGTGGTGCCAGTGCAACTCGAGATTGCCAGCACTTCCGAGCAACGCCAGAAAGGACTGATGGGCCGTACGTCCATGGCTCCCGATGCCGGGATGCTGTTTAAATACCACGAGCCGAGATCAGCCAGCCACGGATTCTGGATGTACAAGACCCTGATTCCCCTCGACATCGCCTACCTGAACGAGGATGGCAAGATTGGCAGCATTCGCAAGATGGTGCCCTGCCCCTCGGCCAGCGGCTCCGGTTGCCCCACCTACCCGGCCGGTGTGCCATTCATCGAGGCCGTGGAGATGAACGCCGGCTTTTTCCTGGAACATGGAATCGGAACGGGCGACCGGCTTGCCATCGGAAAGGACAATTGCCCGGCAAATTAGGCCGGGCAATGTCTCAGCAACCGGTTCAGCTGTCCTGCCACTCTGGCTTGCGCTTCTCCAGAAATGCGCAGATACCTTCCTGGGCGTCGTTCGCCATCATGTTGTCTGCCATCACCTCTGAGGTGTACTCATAAGCGTCCTCCAGCGGCATTTCCAGTTGCCGGTAGAAGGCTTCCTTACCAATCTTCAGAGTATGACCAGACTTGTCGGCAATGGTACGCGCCAGCTTGTAAACCATTTCGTCCAGGTGCTGCTCATCAACAATCTGATTGACCAGTCCGATGCGTTCAGCTTTCACGGCACCAATCATCTCACCGGTCAGCAGCATTTCCATCGCGTGCTTGCGTGACACATTCCGGGACAGCGCCACCATCGGCGTGGAACAGAATAGCCCGATATTCACGCCAGGCGTCGCAAACCGGGCGGTATCGGCCGCCACGGCCAGGTCGCAGCTGGCCACCAGCTGGCAGCCGGCGGCGGTCGCAACACCCGCAACCCGCGCAATGACTGGCCGGGGCAGGTTCACGATCTGCTGCATCACCTTGCTACACTGGTTAAACAGGGCCAGCTGGAATTCATGGCTATCAAACTGCTCACGCACTTCCCGGAGGTCATGGCCGGCACAAAACACGCTGCCATGAGCCGCAAGGACGACAACCCGCGTTTCCGAATCGGAGGCGATGATCGCCAGCTCTTCAGACAAGGCCTCAAGCATCGCCATGGAAAGGCTGTTTTTCTTCTCCGGCTGGTTCAGTGTAAGCGTGGTAATGCCATTTTCGCTGTACTTGTGCACCAGCTCTTGTGTTTGTTCAGTCATGTGGACACTCCATTTGAATCGTTGCTGCACCGGGCATTCTGGAATCTTATCCAGAGTATTGCTGACTGCGTCTATACTGTCGAAGCGACTTTTGTAGGATGCTCAGTTTTCAATGCGTTGCGGTTGTTATAGACCTCTGCTGCCCATAGGGTGTTGTAAGAGGCCAAAACTGCAGAGAGGAATAACACATGTCAAAATCGATGATCCTCAAAGCGATCTTCGCCATCGCGGTTATCGGCGGAGCAGTCTTCATAATCGTAAAAGACGAGCCAGCAACACCAACCGGCGACATCAACAGCATCCAGCCGCTGCCGGAACAGGACAACCCATAAATTAACCGAACCACCACACCGGAACAGGCGAAGCCACGTTGCAGACGACCAGAATCAAAGGACTGACCATCGCGGCTCTGGGCGTGCTGTTTATAGTGCCCGATGCGTTGCTGGTGAAAATCACCTCCGTGGATCCTGTGGTCTTTCTGTTCTGGCGCGGCCTGTTACTGGCGATCAGTTTTTTTGTGATCAGCTGGGCGCGATACCGTTCCCGGCTGGTGCCTGAAATTCGAAAATGCGGCCGTAAAGGCCTGTTCTGTGCCGGTGCCTTTGCCATCAGTACCCTCGGGTTCGTGGTTGGCATGAAGAACACAGCCGCCGGCAATGTGCTGGTCATCCTGAACACCGCGCCGGTCATCGCGGCCGTGATTGCCTGGGCGGTATGGAAAGAAACGCTGCCTCTTCGCACCTGGGTAGTTATTCTGGTGTGCGTCACCGGCGCCACCTTCATGGCCGTGGGAGAATTCGGCAAGGGCGACCCTCTGGGTCTGTTGATGGCCGTGGTTGCCGCCACTGCCCTGGCCTCCAACCTCAACGTAGCGCGCTCCAAACCCGACAGCGATATGAGCGTGATGCTTATGTTCGGCGCGCTGGTGTTGGCAGGTGTTGCGGCATTGCTTGGTGGTGCGCAGATGCCCTCGGCCCGTGATTTCTTCTTTATCGCTCTGCTCTGTCTGGTGTTCCTGCCCACTGCGTGCATCCTGATCCAGATTGGCCCCCGCTATATTCCGGCGGCGGAAGTCAGCCTGATGCTGCTTCTGGAAACCGTGTTCGGGTCTTTCCTTGTTTGGCTATTCCTCGGCGAAGTACCGCCAAAGCTCAGCCTGGTAGGTGGTGTTATTGTATTCTCCGCCCTGGCGGTGCATGGCTGGACAGAAGTAAGCCGGTACCGAAAAGCGCGGGTGGCAGTTGATTAACCCGGTTCCCGCGCGCGAAGATACGCGCTGATCAAAAACAAGGAACCGCAATAATGACCACCGTACCCAAGCTCACCGATGCCCTGTTGACCCTCGAAAACCGTGTCGCCACGCTTACTCTGAACCGTCACGACCTGCGCAATGCGCTGACAGGCTCAAACCTGATCGACGACATCGTGACCACCGCGGAATGGGTGAACCAGTGCGACGATGTGTCGGTACTGGTGATCACCGGCGCGGGCTCTGCCTTCAGCGCCGGCGGCAACATCCGGGATATGGCCAACCGCAGCGGCGATTTCGCCGGAGACGTGGCCGAATGCGCCGACCGCTACCGCAAAGGCATCCAGCGCATTCCTCTGGCTCTCCAGAATGTGGAAGTGCCCATCATCGCCGCCGTGAACGGACCTGCCATTGGTGCCGGCTTTGATCTGGCCAACATGGCGGATATCCGCATTGCCTCGGAAAGTGCAAAGTTCGGCGAAACCTTCCTCAACCTCGGCATCATTCCGGGTGACGGCGGCGCCTGGTTCATGCAGCGCCTGATTGACTACCAGCGCGCCTTCGAGCTAACACTCACCGGGCGGGTGATAGACGCTACCGAAGCAAAGGAGCTGGGCGTTGTTCTGGAGGTGGTGCCAGCGGACGAACTGATGAACGCTGCTCATACCATGGCAAGCCGCATGGCCAGCCAGCCACCGAAAGCCACTCGCCTCACCAAACGCCTGATGAAAATGGCACCGAGGATGGAGCTGAAGGATTTTCTGGATGTGTGCGCCAACTTCCAGGGCATGTGCCACAACGAGCCTGAGCACCTGGAAGCGGTTAACAAAATGCTGGAAGCAATGTCGAAAAAATAGTGGCGGCGGCCAAATGGCCGCCTATCTATCAAACGGGGCTATTGCCCCGTAAAGACCTTGAGGTCGAGCTCTTTCTCCACCTGCCTTGCAATCGTCTCGTCAGAAAGACTGAAAGCCACATGAAACCCCTTTTCGGTCTCGATACCACCATCATTGATGATGGAAACCACCTGCGCAGGATCTGTCAGCTCACTGACATCTTCGACCAGCGCTATCTGATCATCTTCCGAAAGCAGACTGTTTGCCGCTTCAATCGCCGACGAGGCACCCTGGCCGGGTGATGGCGTACAGACAATCATTCTCGCCTGCCCCACTGGCGTCACGATCAGCCTCTTGGCTTTCTCGATGGGATCGTTCACATAATCTGCGATTTGCTTACCAATAGTTTCAACTTCGGCCATGGCGTTCTGTCTCCTTGGACGGAAAACATTGAGTTAAAGCTTACGCCTACCGAAGAAACGTCGATCACTGCTCATTTGCCGTCGAGACCTGCGATTCGACGAAGATCACAAGAAAACACTTGGAGGGACACTGATAACAAAGATGGTGCTCCGGGCCGGAATCGAACCGGCACGACCTAACGGTCGAGAGATTTTAAGTCTCTTGTGTCTACCAATTTCACCACCGGAGCATTCGGGGGAGGTTTTGACGGGCAGAATTGTATAAGTCTGCGTGGGGTAACGCAATTCGGATTCTGCCCGCACTATCAGGCTGCCGGGCTGGTCTTTAGCGGGTTGATCGCCCTGCCCTTATAAATGTATCCCGCGATTTTCGGTGCCTTCGGGATGTAGAGGTTTTCAAGTTCCTGGATTTCAAAGCCGGCGTGACGGATCAGGTCTGCGATGTGTCGGTTCAGGTGGCAGCCGCCGGCCAGCTTTTTCCAGCCGGGGGTGATGCGGTTTTGCCATTTTCTCGTGTCATCGTGGGGCGATTCGCCGTGTTCGAGGAACAGGAGTTCACCGCCGGGTTTGAGCACTCGGCGCATCTGTTGAAGAGCGGCGTTCCAGTCAGGGATAGTACACAGCGTGAAGGTCAGCAGAACGGTGTCCACGGAGTTGTCGTCCAGAGGGATTTTCTCCCCGGGCAGATCCAGCCACTCTACCTTTATTGGAGTTTTGGCAAGGTTTGGCAGGGCCTTTCTACGCATGCCTTCTGATGGCTCCAGGCCGTACACCATATCGACGTTGTTGGCGTTGTAGAATTCCATATTGATGGCGGAGCCCATGCCCACTTCCAGGACGACACCTTTGGCGTGGGGAACTACCTGGCTACGAAGTTTCATCACCTGGCCCATTGAGCAAGCCCGGTCTATGATGTGAGGCAGTATTCTGTCTTCGTAAAAGCTCATCGGCATCACCATAATTGCGATAAATCAAGGGTGCGACAATCGGCCCTATCGAAACTGCTACTTTATTTAGTAGCATAGTAATCATCTGCCGGTAATAACAATATAACAATCAGAGCTAAGGCAGCGGCTGAACGGGTTCGCTGTGCCCGTTTGTTATGATGTGATCGTTACCGGAGGGTTCCCATGGAACTTGATCCTCTTATTCTATCGCGAATCCAGTTCGCGTTCGTGGTGTCATTTCACGCCATTTTTCCGGTGTTTACCATCGGCCTCGCTTCTTACATTGCGGTACTTGAGGGCCTGGCCTTCAAAACCGAGAACCCGGTTTGGGTTAAGCTATCGGCCTTCTGGACCAAGGTGTTTGCCGTGGTGTTCGGCATGGGGGTGGTATCAGGCATCGTGATGTCGTTCCAGTTCGGGACCAACTGGAGTAACTTCGCCCAGGCCTCTGCTAATTTCCTTGGCCCAATCCTGAGTTATGAGGTGGTCACGGCGTTCTTCCTTGAGGCGGCGTTCCTCGGCGTGCTCCTGTTTGGTCGCGACAAGGTGCCCGCTGGTGTTCACCTTTTTGCCGCTATCATGGTTGCCACCGGCACCTTCATTTCGTCGTTCTGGATTCTCTCGGCGAATAGCTGGATGCAGACTCCGGCCGGCACCGAACTTCGCGACGGCGTGTTCTACGTCACCTCCTGGAGCGAGGCGATCTTCAATCCCTCTTTCCCCTATCGCTTCGCCCACATGGCACTGGCTTCTTTCCTTACCGGCGGCTTTGTGGTGGCCGGGGTGAGCGCCTGGTACCTGCTGCGCGGTCGCGAGGTTGAAGCCAACAAAAAGGCACTGTCCATGTGCCTTTGGCTGTTGCTGTTCATTGCGCCTGCCCAGGCAGTTCTGGGGGATTTCCACGGCCTGAACACTCTTGAGCACCAGCCGACCAAAGTCGCGGCCATGGAAGGTAACTGGGAAACCTCCCGCAATGTGCCGTTGCTGCTGTTCGCCATTCCCGATCAGGAAAACCAGCGCAACCTGTTCGAGATTGGCATTCCGAGTCTTGCCAGTTTCATCCTCACCCACGAATGGGACGGTGAAGTACCGGGCGTAAGCGCGGTGCCGGTTGAAGAGCAGCCGCCCGTCGCAATCGTGTTCTGGTCGTTCCGCATCATGGTGGGCATTGGCTTGCTGATGATCGCCTTCGCGTTTACTGGACTGGTTCTGCGTGCCGGCGGTCGATACTGGCGCACCAACTGGTTCCTGCAGGGCATGCGCTTTATGAGCATTGCGCCCTTCTTTGCGGTGCTGACCGGCTGGTTCGTGACCGAGGTAGGTCGGGCGCCCTGGCTGGTGTACGGCCAGATGACCCAGGCCGAAGCCCTGACCCCGTCACTGACCGGTGGTATGGCTCTGTTCACACTTATCGGCTATGTCGTGGTGTACGCTCTGGTGTTCTCTGCCGGCGTGTATTACCTGATGCGTGTGCTTTATGTCGGTCTCGAAGACCAGGATGAAGATGAGCACGAGGCAGAACGGCCGAAACGTCCGTTCTCTGCCGCACACGTGCCTTTTGAGATTGATGAAGACCAGCATCACGGTAAACCGGCCAGCCAGGGAGGTCACTGATTATGGAACTGTTTGATCTGCCTCTTATCTGGGCATTCATTATTGGCTTCGGCATCATCATGTATGTGTTGATGGACGGCTTCGATCTGGGCGTCGGAATTCTCTTTCCTTTCGCCCCGAATGAGGAAGCCCGGGACACCATGATGAACTCGGTGGCGCCGGTATGGGACGGCAACGAAACCTGGCTGGTGCTGGGTGGTGCCGGCCTTCTTGCTGCGTTCCCGATGGTGTATTCCATCTTCCTGCCGGCACTGTACATTGGTGTGTTCCTGCTGCTGGCCGGGCTGATCTTCCGGGGCGTGGCGTTCGAGTTCCGGTTCAAGGCCCGCACCTCCCGCTATCTGTGGAACTGGGCTTTCGCGGGCGGTTCAACCGTTGCGTCCTTTGCCCAGGGCGCTGTCGTCGGCGCCTATATCCAGGGTTTCGAAACCGCCAACGGCGTTTATGTGGGCGGCGCGCTGGACTGGCTTACGCCATTCACCGTTCTCACGGGCCTCGGGATGCTGGCCGGCTACGCCCTGCTGGGTTCCACCTGGCTAATCATGAAAACCGAGGGTTACCTGCAGCAGTGGGCCTACAAGATCACCGTGCCTCTGCTGCTGGCGGTGCTGGTTGTCTTTGGCATCATTGGAGTCTGGACGCCGTTCGTGGACGAAATGGTCCGTGAGCGCTGGTTCTCTAACCTGAGTATCATCTGGGTTCTGCCAGTCCTGACCCTGCTTTGTGCTATTCAGATCTACCGTTCAGTACGTGATCGCCGGGACGGCATGCCGTTTGTGGCTACCATGGGGCTGTTCATCACCACCTATCTGGGTCTGGTAGTCAGCCGCTGGCCTTATGTGGTTCCACCGGAATACACGCTCTGGGAAGCCGCGTCCGCCTACGAATCCCAGCTGTTCCTGCTGTTGGGCCTGTTGTTCGTGATCCCGATCGTGCTGGTGTACACCGCCTGGACCTACTGGGTCTTCCGCGGCAAGGTGCGCGCCGGAGAGGGATACCACTGAGTGGCGGAGTCACTGGCCAATGATGGCGGGGGAGATTCCCCCGCCACTGACCAGAAAGCCGTCAAAGGCTGGCTTGCGCAGCTTGCCCTCGGCAATCGCCTCTGGATCCGCAGTGCTGTTGCTGCGGGCACAGTGGCCGGCATAGCGACCATCATCCAGATGGTGTTGTTGGCCCGGATAATTCATCTGGGCGTGATTGACGAGGTCCCTATC
This sequence comes from Marinobacter sp. L-80, assembly GCF_056859395.1. Taxonomy (NCBI): domain Bacteria; kingdom Pseudomonadati; phylum Pseudomonadota; class Gammaproteobacteria; order Pseudomonadales; family Marinobacteraceae; genus Marinobacter; species Marinobacter sp. L-80. The sequence goes on along the minus strand of NZ_JBSXOI010000051.1, from coordinate 13,492 downwards.
GCGGACCTCACTCCCCTCTTCCTTGGGCTCATTCTCGCACTGGTGGTTCGGGCACTTGGCCAGGGCTTTCAGACGCGTTTTGCTGCCCGTTGCAGTGAACAGGTACGGCGGGATGCCAGGCGTCAGCTCCACAAACACTGGCAGGCCACCGGCCCGGTAGAGCTGGGCCAATCCTCCGCAGGCACCCTTGCCCGGGAATGGATTGACCACGTGGAAGCACTGCACGGTTATTTCGCCCGTTTTCTGCCGCAAATGACGCTGTCGATGATCGTGCCCCTGCTGATCCTCGTTCTCGTGTTCTGGCTGGACTGGCTGGCCGGTATTTTCCTGCTGTTGTCTGCACCGCTGATTCCGCTGTTCATGGCGCTGGTGGGCATGGGCGCGGAAAAACTTAACCAACAGCACTTCGAGACCATCAGCCGGCTCTCCGGACAGTTTCTGGACAAGGTGCGCGGGCTAACCACCCTCCAGTTGTTTGGCCAGACGACGGGTGCTGCAGAACTCATTCGCAAACGGTCCGATCACTATCGGCGCGTTACCATGAAAACGCTGCGGATTGCGTTTCTCTCGTCCGCGGTCCTGGAGTTCTTTGCCTCAGTGGCCATTGCCGTTATCGCCATTTACATCGGTTTTGGTTTGCTGGGCTACATCACCTATGGCCCGTCCGAAGATATCACGCTGTTTTCCGGGCTTCTGATTCTGTTGCTGGCCCCGGAGTTCTTCCAGCCCTTACGGACGCTGTCACAGCATTATCACGATCGCGCCGCCGCCATGGGTGCCGGAACAGAAATTCTTGAACGGCTTGGTTCGCCAGCGCACTTCGACACGTCTACAGATGGCAACCCGGTAGCAGGGGCGGATGATCGCATTGAGTTGCGGTCCGTCAGTAAACGCTTTCGGTCGGATCAGCCCGTGATTCAGGATCTGGCGCTGACCATCCAAAAAGGCGAAGTGATTGCCCTCACCGGCCCCTCGGGCGGCGGCAAGTCTACCCTGCTGCATCTGCTGGCCGGTTTTATGGCACCGGATACCGGTGAGCTCCACCTGTTTGGCGAATCAGCGGGAAGTTTCCGGTTCGGCTGGCTGGGGCAGAAAGGCTTCCTGGTTCAGGGTACCTGGGCCGATAACCTCAGACTGACTACGCCAGATGCCTCCGATATTGCCATTGAAACCGCCCTGCGCAATGTCGGCCTTGGTTCCCTGCTGGACAGCCGGCAACAGGGCATCTACAGCCCGGTATCTGAGGAGGGCCAGGGCCTCTCCGGCGGACAGGCCCGGCGGCTGAGCCTGGCGCGTATTTTCCTGGCAGATTATGACCTGATTCTGCTGGATGAACCTACCGCGGGCCTCGACAGCGACAGTGAGGTGTTTGTGCTGGAGGCGCTGCACAAACTGGCGGTAGCCGGCAAGACCCTGATCTTCTCCACCCATCACCAGGCCTTGCTCACACTGGCAAACCGGGTTCTGCTGGTCTCCGGCGGGGAGGTTCGGGATGCGTGAGCTGAAACCGTGGCTGGAGCTGATCTTAAAGCGGCCCGGACGCCTGGTGGTCGGTGGTTTTCTGATTCTCGCTACCCTGCTCTCCGGCATCGCGCTGTTGGCTGTGTCTGGCTGGTTCCTTACCAAAACGGCGCTGGTGGGATTGCTCCTGGCTGCCGGGGTGGCGGCCACTATCAACCTTTACGTGCCCGGTGGCGCTATCCGGTTTTTCGCTGTGTCCCGAACAGTGTTCCGGTATCTGGAACGGGTATATAACCACGATACGGTTCTGAGACTGCTTACAGATATTCGCGTGAACCTGTTCTCTCGGCTGTCCCGCGCCACGCGCGTACGCCGGGGAGAGCTGAGTGGCGCCCAGTGGCTCTCGCGCCTGACCAGCGATGTCGATGCCCTTGATACCCTGTACCTCCGGTTGATCGCGCCTACGGCTTTGGCTGGCCTGGTAACCCTCCTGGTGGTGGTGCTGGCAGCCATTCTGTTTGATGTTGGAACCGCTGTACTGGTGGGCCTGCTTCTTGTGATTGCCCTGGCGGTCGCGACGGTTGGTGTTTACCTCAGAACCTGGCAACTTGCGGCCCGGCAAAGCGACCGGCAGGAAGAATTGCGAACGGCGGTCATTGAACATATTGAAGGTTTCTCAGAACTAACTGCGGCCGGTCGCACTGGTAAACATGCTGCCTGGCTTATGCGCCAGGCCCATCAGGTAACCTCAGAGCAGGCAAAAACGGATACCCGCGTGGGCTGGCACCTGGCCGGAACCCATCTGCTGGTAAATCTCTCTGCGGTCCTGGCGCTCTGGGCGGGTTTTGCCCTGTTCCAGGCGGGCACGCTATCCGGGCCTGTGCTGGTTTTACTGCCCATTGCTCTGCTCGGACTGGCTGAGGTCTATGCCATGCTGCCTGATGCCTTTGGCAAGCTCGGAGCCACCATCGCTTCCGCGGCGCGGCTGAACCGCGATTGCCGCAAAGAGGAACGGCAGGCTGTCAACGAAAAGCAAGAATTACCGCCGGAAACCGCCCTTCTTGCAGACAATATTGCGGTGAAGCACGCCGGTTACGCGCCGCTTTTCACGCGCTTCAATCTTGAGATTGAGGATGGCAAGCGCATCGGTATTCTGGGCCACTCCGGCAGTGGAAAGTCTTCACTCGCCGATGTGCTCGCAGGCCTTTTGCCGGTTGCTCAGGGAAGCCTGGCGCGGAGGGATTGCGTTTACCTGACCCAGAAAACCGTGCTATTTGAAGACACGTTGCGGGCCAACTTGTTACTGGGCTCTCCGGAGCCTTCGGAGACGGAACTCTGGAGCATGCTGGAGCAGATGGAACTGGCTGAGCGCTTCGCTACCGAACCGGATCAACTCGATACCTGGCTGGGCAGCGCCGGAAGCAGACTCTCAGGCGGCGAGGCAAGAAGAGTGGCACTGGCGCGGGTGTTACTGAATCCAGCTCCCCTGGTCATACTGGATGAGCCGTTCACTGGCCTGGATGCCGAGACCCGGTCGAGGATAGCAAAACGGATGGAATCGCTTCTGGAAGGGAAAACCGTGGTCAGTCTCGCACACGGGTCGGATGCCCTTCCGGGCACCGACCGTGTGATCTACCTGAGCGGTTAGCGGGTTTCGAGAACCTCAAACGTCAGTCCCGCCTTGCTGGTAAGCCTGTCCATCAGCTTGCCATCCAGCAGAGAAGACGGTGTCCAGAACCCACCCGGCTGATCCGCCGGAATATCGAACGCCAGGCACATGCCCGCTTCGCCCAGCATCTTGCCGGTGGAACCGTAGCCCGGATCCTGATCCCCGGTCACTTTGGTGATGATGGTCTTGCCGTCCTCGGTGCGACCAACAAAGCGCAGATCATAAAAACCGGCTTTCTGGGCTTCGGGGCTTGGGCCTTCGCCCGGCTGAGGGACAAACTTCTCAACCAGCCAGCGAGTCGGTTTGATCGCCGAGGCGGTAAAGAACGCCGCCAGGCCGCCGGTGATCGCATAAGCAGCCAGCCGGCCCTTGGTGCCACGACCGGTCATCATGGCTTCATCGTAGGTAAATTCCTTGCCGTACCGCGCGTTCTGCATGGCATTGGAGCGATGAACCACCCGTGTATTGATGGCGCCCATCACGAAGGGAGCAAGCCAGGCGTTGAACGTCTTATCAAACTCGGCGCCCTTGAGGCTGGGCTGCCGGGTCTTGGAGCGATGTTCCGGCGGGCAGATGGAAAACGGGTTGGCCAGCTCCTTGCGCAGCTTCGGATCCGCCGCCGCTTCCTTCGCCACATTCATCATGGAGGCAACCGTACCGCCGGAGAACTCGCCCTTGGCGGTCTTGACCCGCATGCGGACATCCTGGCAAGGCATCCCGAACGTCTGCTCCGCCTGATTCTGCAGGAACCAGACGCCCATGTCAGAAGGAATCGAGTCGAAACCGCAACAGTGGACAATGCGCGCTCCGGAGGTTTTCGCCTCCGCCTCGTAACGCTCCACCATCTTGCGAATCCATTGAACTTCGCCGGTGAGATCGCAATAGTCCGTACCAGTCTGTACGCAAGCCTTGACCAGCGGCTCGCCGTAAAGCGCATAAGGGCCGACCGTGGATATAATCACGCGGGTCTGCTCACACATGGACTTGAGGGCTGCGTCGTCGGCGGCATCGGCAAGAATCACCGGCAGATCCCTGGCTTTGTCGCCAAGGCTGCTCTTCAGCGTGTTGAGCTTGCTCTCGGAGCGTCCGGCAATCGCCCATTTTACCGATTGGCCTACACCGTAGGTCTCGAGCAAGTAACGGGTAAGAATCTGGCCGACGAAGCTGGTGGCACCGAACACCACCAGATCATGGGCTGTTTCTGCGGATTTGGTCATTGCTCTTCCTTAGTAAACAGTGATGACAACAGAAATTGATAACGAATCAATGGTATTTCAGCGGAGCCCGGCAACCGCTTTCTCGCCCATCAGACGCATGAATACGGCAACACCCAGGCCCCAGAAACCGTTGAGGAGCAAGCCGCCCACCCAGGTCTGGGCCGAGACATCTAGCCCTTTCAGGGGGAATACAACCAGCATGGCGACTGCTGTGGGACCTACAGCCCCTACAATGACATGCCCCAGCCAGAACTTCACCCCTGCCAGGCGCCCAAGAATCAGCCACAACAACATTCCCCAAAGGCCACCAAAGAACGCCAGTGACACAACCTGGGGCACACCCAGCGGCGGCACCGGTGACAGGTTGAAGGGCGCTGCGGGCACGATGCCCCCAAGCCAGAACAGTGCGAACAGGCCCTGATGAAACACCAGGGTTGCGAGAAAACCACTTGCAAACGCCTTGAACCAAACCATGAACAATCCTCTGTTGGTATGAATAGTCGGCCTTAACCCGTTGATTCTGCGTAGCTCATTGAACAACTGCAACCAATGTTAACAGTTTTGAGCGCTCGTTCTACTTTCCCGGCAACACCGGTAAATCCGTCTTCACGGCCAATCGTTTGTCATACTGCTTGGGGCACACTGGCAGGCAGAGCAAGAAAACGATTTCCGGAGGTTCGAATTGATCACCTTTTTAACAGTCTTGAGCATCCTGCTTGTCCTGTTCAGCGGCTTTGTCTGCTGGCAGGTTCTTGAACAGCGCAAAGTGATCGCCCGAATGATGGAGAACGACGATATCGCAGATTCCGAGCAGGAACCGGAGCTGGTTATTACGCTTCGGGTACTGGATCCGATTGCCCTGGCCAAGCGGGAGTCACGCTCTGCCCGAGTGCTTGCCGACAAACTCCCCGTGATGGTTCGCAAAATGGTGTACCAGGAAGTGATGAAAGAACTTGAGGAAGAGATGACAGAGCGCGAAATCGACGTGGATATGCAGATTGAGTATCGATGATCGCAATGTGTGAATGGAGGGCCCCATCATGAACCTGGCCGCAATCGTATTGTTGCTGCTACTGGCCTTTTGCGGATTCTGCATCGCCTACTGGCAGCTGCTGCTCTGTCGCCGTGAAGCACGGATTCTCAATTCCCACCGTGTGTCGGCGCACAGTGCCATCCAGAAAAGCAGAATGGATCTTCTCGAGGTCCGGAACCGGGCGCGGTTGCTGGAGGACTCGGTTTCGGGTGGCGCGAGCGCCGTAGAAAAGCTGCACAAAGCAATCTCGAACACGACTTTCGGGCTGATTGATCTGTTCTCGAAGGATGAAGAGTTCCGGCAGACTGCCCGCAAAGCTCGGGCCACCCATGACCAGAAGAGTCAACAGATCTACAAGACCGTGCGCACAACCAACAAGGCCCTGCACATCCTCGCCGATACCCTGATCATCGGGAAAGCAGAAAGGCGGCTCGCCTCCCGCAAGAGCGGCAAGGCTCAGGGTTCCGACGACGGTCAATGAAATTCGGGGGTTAACGCCTTTCCAGGCATTTCAGAACCACGTCGACTGTCACCACCAGTGATTCGAGCGAAGCAGCCTTCTCAAGGCCCTCCGAGTTGGCCCGATAAAGATGGGGTGTCATGGCCAGGAGATCGGCGATGCTGTCCTGGTCCGGAAGACTCAACGGGAACCTTAGCACGGTCGAATCCAGGGTCCGGAAGCCCTCGGGATCAACTATCTCAGTGTCTGCGGGTGGTTTCAGTTCGGGATAAATGATTTCACGCAGTTCCCGAAGATGGTCTGCACCGGCATCCACCTGCATCACCTTCCCGCCAGTCTTGAGCACTCTGGCGAACTCGCTGTAAACCGGAAAACCGAACAGGCAAAGCACGAGATCCAGGGATTCTGGCAGTATTGGCAGGTTGGCATTGCTGCCAACCACCCACCGGGTCTGTTTGTCCTGTTTGGCCGCGGCCAGAACCGCCCACTTGGAGATGTCGACGCCGATCATGGAGATATCTCTGGCGCCAGCCAAGCTCGCGAGGTGTCGAAGGTAATAACCTTCACCAGAGCCTGCGTCCAGAATCGATCCAGTGCCCTCGCTCGGGAGCCACTGCAATACCTGATTGCTCACAGCCTCGGCGATCTTTGTGTAGAACCCTGCATTCAGAAACCGTTGTCTGGCTGCGACCATTTCCTTGCTATCACCCGGGTCCAGGGAACGTTTCTTTTGAACGGGTAACAGATGCACGTAGCCCTGCCGGGCAACGTCGAAGCTGTGTCCGTTCTCGCAACGCCAGGTCTTTTCGCTGGGCGCCAGTGGGCAGCCGTCCAGTGGGCAGGCTAAGGCATCAAACGGCATTGTGGTCATGGTTTGTATATCCGGTTCAACCGTGGGGGTCAGATATCATGGCAGGTATTCTGGCTTCACCCAAAAGAAAAAGGCACCCGAAGGTGCCTTTTCTCAAGCCAGGCAGAAAGTTACAGAACTTTCTTCAGCTCTTCTTCAAGCTGCGGAACGGCTTCGAACAGGTCCGCTACCAGACCATAATCAGCAACCTGGAAGATCGGTGCTTCTTCATCCTTGTTGATCGCAACGATCACCTTGGAATCGGACATACCGGCCAGATGCTGGATGGCACCGGAAATACCCACAGCGATGTACAGCTGCGGAGCAACAATCTTACCGGTCTGGCCAACCTGCATGTCGTTCGGCACGAAACCGGCATCGACAGCAGCACGGGATGCGCCAACCGCAGCACCCATCAGATCGGCTACCTGCTCCAGCATCTTGAAATTGTCACCGTTCTGCATGCCGCGACCACCGGAAACCACGATACCGGCGCTTGCCAGATCAGGGCGGTCGGACTTGGCCAGCTCTTCGCTAACGAACTGGGACAGGCCAGCGTCTTTTACAACGTCCAGCTGTTCAACGGCAGCGGAGCCACCTTCAGCAGCAACCGGGTCGAACGCAGTCGGACGAACAGTAACGACTTTGATGCTGTCACTGGATTTTACAGTGGCAATGGCGTTACCAGCGTAGATCGGGCGAACGAAGGTGTCTTCGGACTCCACGCGCATGATGTCGGAAACCTGGGCAACGTCCAGCAGCGCAGCAACGCGCGGCATGAAGTCTTTGCCCACGGTGCCAGCGGCGGCGAGAATATGGCTGTAGCCCTTGCCTACTTCGGCAACCAGCTCACCCAGGTTTTCGCCCAGGAAGTGACCATAAGCAGCGTTGTCGGCAACCAGCACCTTGTTAACGCCTTCGGCCTTCGCAGCTGCTTCAGCAACGGCACCACAGTTCTCACCGGCAACCAGTACGTCGATGTCTCCGCCGATGGCCTTGGCAGCCGCTACAACATTCAGGGTAGCCTGTTTCAGGCTGCTGTTGTCATGTTCAGCAATTACAAGGATGCTCATTTAGATCACCTTCGCTTCGTTCTTCAGTTTATCGACCAGCTCGGCAACGTCGGCCACTTTCACACCCGCCTGACGGGAAGCAGGCGCTTCAACCTTCAGGGTGGAAAGGCGCGGAGCGATGTCGACACCCAGATCAGCCGGGCTCATGTTGTCCAGCGGCTTCTTCTTCGCCTTCATGATGTTCGGCAGAGAAGCGTAGCGCGGCTCGTTCAGACGCAGGTCGGTAGTGACAACCGCAGGCAGGTTCAGAGCAACGGTCATCAGACCACCGTCTACCTCGCGGGTTACGTTAACCTTGTCGCCCTCAACAACCACTTCGGAAGCGAAAGTACCCTGACCCATGCCGGTCAGCGCAGCCAGCATCTGGCCAGTCTGGTTGTTATCGGAATCGATGGACTGCTTGCCAAGAATGACCAGCTTCGGCTCTTCTTTCTCAACAACAGCCTTGAGCAGCTTGGCCGCTTCGAGAGACTGAACCTCCTCGTCCGTTTCGACGTGGATACCACGGTCAGCACCCAGCGCCAGCGCAGTACGAATCTGCTCCTGGGAGGCTTTCGGGCCAATGGATACCACCACGATTTCACTGGCAACACCCTTCTCTTTCAGGCGAACGGCTTCTTCTACCGCGATTTCGCAGAACGGGTTCATTGCCATCTTGACGTTGGCGAGGTCAACACCGGTGTTGTCCGGCTTGACGCGCACCTTTACGTTGTAGTCGATTACTCGTTTTACAGCGACCAGAACCTTCATAGATTCCTCGTTCTTCTACGATGGGTTTATGACTTGCAGTCCTCGCGCAGAGCCTGCCGAAATTCAATGCGCACTAATGATGGAGGCAACACACGGCAGAATCAATAGCCTCAAACGACGCGCCAGGACTGAACTTTCAGCCAATTCCCCGGTATTGACCGGGAACGGCAATGAGACGATACTAGATTTCGACTCAAAACACACGGTGTTTCAGTGTGCTCTTACAATGCCAAAGGTCAGAGTGAATTTCAAACAAACGTTTGTTTGATTCTTCAAATACGGTATCCTTTTGGTTATGCAAGTCGGGACAAACGGCTTGGGGCGGTCGTCTATACGCAGTTTTACCGGTATGATGGCGGCCCAGAATAATTGGCCTGCGGGCACATAATATCCATTAAAGATGTTTGAGGAGACCAACGTGGAACGCGAATCGATGGAATTTGATGTTCTGATCGTCGGCGGCGGCCCGGCGGGCCTGTCGGCAGCGTGCCGTGTCATGCAACTGGCACAGGAAGCTGGCGAGGAACTCACCGTATGCGTTGTAGAGAAAGGTTCTGAGATCGGCGCCCACATTCTGGCCGGTACCGTATTCGAGCCCACTGCCCTCAACGAACTCTTCCCGGACTGGAAAGAGAAAGGCGCTCCGCTCAACACGCCCGTTACCCGGGACGACATTTTCCTGCTGAAGAACCAGGACAGCGCCACCAAGATCCCGAATGCGTTTGTGCCCAAGAACATGCACAACCATGGCAACTACATTATCAGCCTGGGTAACCTGTGCCGCTGGCTCGCCGAACAGGCCGAACAGCTTGGCGTTGAGGTGTATCCCGGCTTTGCCGCGTCCGAAACCATCATTGAAGACGGTCAGGTAAAAGGCATCATTACCGGCGATATGGGCGTGGCCCGCGACGGTTCCGAAAAAGACGGCTACATGCCCGGCATGGAACTGCGCGCGAAGTACACCCTGTTCACCGAGGGCTGCCGCGGTCACCTGGGCAAGCGCCTGATCAACGAGTTCAAGCTTGATGAAGGCAAAGACCCGCAGCACTACGGTATCGGTATCAAGGAACTGTGGGATATTGATCCGGCCAAACACGAGCCGGGCCTCGTAGTTCATACCACCGGCTGGCCCCTGAAAGAAACTGGCTCCACCGGTGGCTCTTTCCTGTATCACCTCGAGAATGGCCAGGTATATGTGGGCTTGATCACCGATCTGTCTTACAGCAACCCGCATCTGAGCCCGTTTGAGGAATTTCAGCGGCTGAAGCTGCATCCGGAAATCAAGAAACACCTGGAAGGCGGCAAGCGCGTTTCCTACGGCGCCCGTGCAATTACCAAGGGTGGCTACAACGCTCTGCCCAAGATGAGCTTCCCGGGTGGTCTCCTGCTGGGCTGTGACGCGGGCACGCTGAACGGTTCCAAGATCAAGGGCTCCCACACCGCCATGAAGTCCGGCATGTTGGGCGCCGAGGCAGTTTTCGAAGCGCTGAAGGACGGCAAGAGCGGCGAAGAGATCAGCAGCTTCCAGAAGAAATTTGAAGACAGCTGGCTGTTCAAGGAGCTATACGCAGAGCGTAACTTCGGCCCGGCGATGCACAAGTTCGGCAATATAGTCGGTGGCGCCATCGCCTACTTTGAGCAGAACATCCTGCGCGGCAGCCTGCCGATTACCTTCCACGATACCACTCCGGATTATGCCACCATGAAGCCGGCAGCCGAGTGCAAGAAGGTGACCTATCCCAAGCCGGATAACACCCTGACCTTCGATCGTCTGTCCTCGGTGTTCATTTCAAACACCAACCACGAGGAAGATCAGCCGGTTCACCTTAAACTGACCGATCCGGAACTTCCGATCCGCGACAACCTGCCTAAATACGATGAGCCTGCGCAGCGCTACTGCCCGGCTGGTGTTTATGAAGTTGTCGAGAAAGACGATGGCGGCGGAAAGCGCTTCCAGATCAACGCCCAGAACTGTGTTCACTGCAAGACCTGCGACATCAAGGATCCTGCACAGAACATTAACTGGGTAACTCCGGAAGGGGGCGGTGGCCCGAATTATCCGAACATGTAAGTCCGGATTCCGGTAGAAAACGGCCCCTCGCGGGCCGTTTTTTTGGCATAAAAAAACGGCTCCCGAGGGAACCGTTTTTCGTTGCGCTTCAGAAAAGCTTAGTGAGCGTGGCCGTGCTCTTGCTCTTCGTCAGTCGCGTCGCGAGCTTCTACCACTTCTACGTCGAAGTGCAGAGTCTGGCCAGCGAGCGGATGGTTGGCGTCGATGGTGACGGTTTCGTCGCCAACTTCTACCACACGAACGACCTGGGGGCCGCCCGGGGTCTGCGCCTGGAACTGCATGCCCGGCTCGATGGTATCGACGCCTTCAAATGCAGAACGCGGAACCGGCTGGATCAGCTCTTCGTTAACTTCGCCGTAGCCTTCGCCAGGTTCTACAGACACCTTGACCTGATCGCCTGCGTTCTTTTCGTTCAGTGCACTTTCCAGTCCACCGATAATGTTCTGTGCACCTTCCAGGTAAGACAGAGGCTCACGACCTTCTACACGGGAGGAATCAAGCTGCTCTCCCTGATCGTTGGTGAGCGTGTAATGGATGGTGACAACACGAGGTTGGGCCATGTGATCTCCTTGCGTGTCCGCAATGACTGTTTAATTGATTTAGGCAATCGAAAGTGATCGTGAACAGCCAGACTGCACAGAGGGACTAACGACCACCGGGCCTCGTTAGAGAGCCAGGCTCATAACAAGTATGAAAACACAGTTTAACAACTGAGCTAATGCGTTTTCTACCGTAATTCTGGGGTCGCGGTACGGGTTTTCAACCACCCTGCCCGATTTTGTAGAAAATTCCGTGGCTGAATACCCCAAGAACCGGGTGTCCGTCTTCATTCCGTTCCACAACATGCTCCGCCAGGTCGTAATAGGCTGCGGTTACCAGTCGCGCTTCGACCCCATGGCGAACCTTTACCACGGGTCTTGGCTCATCGGAGCCCGGATAGGTGGTCACTTCCAGTGGATGGTCCTGGCCAATCTCGAGGGTTTCGCCGACATTGGTGGTCAGGGAAATGACCTGCCGGTCGCTCTCTCCAGTCACGGTCAGGGAATGGGCGAGCAACGGCGCATCCTCGACTTGGATGCGCCACTTTTCAACGGGCGTCACCAGGTAGTATTCGCCGTCGCTTTCCCGGCGGAGAATGGTGGAAAACAGACGTACAATCGCTTCTCGAGCCAGCGGCTCGCCTTTGAAGATCCACTGACCATCGCGGCTGATGCGAAGATCCATATCCCCGGAAAGCTCGGGGTCCCACTGATCAATGGGTGGATTCCCGGCCTTCTTCACGGTTTCCTCCACCTGCTTTGCAAGATTATCCGGATTCATGCTCATAACGGTGGCTCCCGGCCATCTGAATTACAACCCGCGCATCCACTCCGCGCGCAACGGTGCTGCACCGGGGTTGGTAATCGCGAGGTTTACCTGGTCCAGCATTTTCTGCTTGTCACGGTCCAGCGTGCCTTTCAGCACGAGGTAATTTGAAGCGTGATCACTGCGGAAGATGGTCTTATCCAGCTCAAGATGCTCCAGGAAGAGGCGTATCTCTTCAAAAAGCCCTTTTGGGGACAGCGGGACGAAATCGTCTCCGAAGCCCTCCCGGAAACGTTCTTCTCCCTGTGGGAAACTGACCACGAGGGTGGAAAGATAATCCGGCTGTGTCTCGTTGCAGAGCGTTGCGGTATTGATCGCGTGCTGGCGCGAAAGGTTTTCTCCGCCCAGCCCATTCAGCACCATGACAGAGCTCGTAAGACCCGCTTCACGGATTTTCAGCAGTGCCGAGCGGGTGGATTCCCAGGTTTCGCCCTTGTTAACCCGGCGCAGGATTTCATCATCGCCGGATTCCATACCGACATAGAGAATTTCAAGGCCTGCATCCTTCAGTTGAGCCAGTTCTTCCACGGTCTTTTTCGCGAGGTTGCGGGGCAGACAGTAGCTGGAAACCCGCTGAAGATCCGGAAAAGCCTCCCTGAGCTGACCCAGTATTTCCAACAGGCGACGGGTCGGCAATACCATTGCATCACCGTCTGCCAGAAAAACCCGGCGCACGCCACCCAGGCTGCGAGCCGCATTACGGATGTCCTGGAGCACATCTTCAGGCTTGCGGGCCCGGAATTTCTTTTGCGCCTGCGTATACATCTCGTTGCTATAACTATAAAAACTATCCCAATCGAGTGAGTGAGTGCGTGAATGCTCATTTTCTATATTAGTACCTGTACTAAACATGAATACTAAAACTCTCGTTGGGACTACCTACCAAGATTGAGGACAAAGCCCGCTCGCCGCAAGAGGCGATAAAAAAGGATCTTATGCTCACCCAGTGGTCGCAAATCGAACATTACGACGGGATATTTGACAAGATTTCCTGCACAGAGCTCTATCATTTCGCATATTCGTGTTTTGAGTAGACATAAATCCTAGGGTAGGCTCAACTGAAATCACCATGCTCAATTTTTTGAAGCACCGACGCTATCCAGCAACAACCGTCAGGGGTACCCAGCAGGTCGCAAGGTCTTTCATCTTCAAGCCCTGGAATCGGGCGCTGGATCCACTCCAGTGCTTGTTCCCGAGATTCCAAGATTCGTATCGACTGATGAACAACGTCGACTGAGTGCCGCGTGATGACCAGTTCCAATCCAATCGGCACCATCCGTTCCCACTCTCGAAGCGTGTCTGGAATCGGGGCGTCTGGGTCACACTGGGACACGAGATCACCCAAGTTGTAGGATTTTCTTTCCGTCATCCAGATCCCTCCGACTTGGCATCAAAAGTCCATTGTAAGCGCCGTTAAATCGACCCACTTGCCCTAATCGTATTGAGCCACTTTTTTCAAAGCCAACAACTCGGCATTCCAGGGCAGCAAGGCTTCAAGCTTCTCCAGCGTGTCGGCCTTAGCAATTCGTTCCAGCACATGGTG
>NZ_JBSXOI010000050.1:0-4013 GCF_056859395.1 Marinobacter sp. L-80 | reverse complement strand
GGTATTAGGAGCCTGACGATGACCTACTCTCACATGGGCAACGCCACACTACCATCGGCGCTGGTCTGTTTCACTTCTGAGTTCGGGATGGGATCAGGTGGTTCCAGACCGCTATGGTCGTCAGGCAAAACGGTTGATCACTGGGGGACGAGAAGGAACTGAGTGATGTTGATTTCGTTTGAGCGGTTAGGCTCTGCGTTATCCGCAATTGTCTTGGGTGTTATATAGTCAAGCCGCACGAGCAATTAGTATCGGTTAGCTCAACGCCTCGCAGCGCTTACACACCCGACCTATCAACGTCCTGGTCTTGAACGGCTCTTCAGGGACCTCAAGGGTCCAGGGAGATCTCATCTTGGAAGGGGCTTCCCGCTTAGATGCTTTCAGCGGTTATCCTGTCCGAACATAGCTACCGGGCAATGCGACTGGCGTCACAACCCGAACACCAGAGGTTCGTCCACTCCGGTCCTCTCGTACTAGGAGCAGCTTTCCTCAAATCTCCAACGTCCACGGCAGATAGGGACCGAACTGTCTCACGACGTTCTAAACCCAGCTCGCGTACCACTTTAAATGGCGAACAGCCATACCCTTGGGACCGGCTTCAGCCCCAGGATGTGATGAGCCGACATCGAGGTGCCAAACACCGCCGTCGATGTGAACTCTTGGGCGGTATCAGCCTGTTATCCCCGGAGTACCTTTTATCCGTTGAGCGATGGCCCTTCCATACAGAACCACCGGATCACTATGACCTACTTTCGTACCTGCTCGACGTGTCTGTCTCGCAGTTAAGCGGGCTTGTGCCATTACACTAACCGCATGATGTCCGACCATGCTTAGCCCACCTTTGTGCTCCTCCGTTACGCTTTGGGAGGAGACCGCCCCAGTCAAACTACCCACCACACAGTGTCCTCATCCCCGATAAGGGGACCAAGTTAGAACCTCAAACATGTCAGGCTGGTATTTCAAGGTTGGCTCCATGAGAACTGGCGTTCCCACTTCAAAGCCTCCCAGCTATCCTACACAAACATGCTCAAAGTTCACTGTGAAGCTATAGTAAAGGTTCACGGGGTCTTTCCGTCTAGCCGCGGATACACCGCATCTTCACGGCGATTTCAATTTCACTGAGTCTCGGGTAGAGACAGCGCCCCCATCGTTACGCCATTCGTGCAGGTCGGAACTTACCCGACAAGGAATTTCGCTACCTTAGGACCGTTATAGTTACGGCCGCCGTTTACCGGGGCTTCGATCAAGAGCTTCGCGCAAGCGCTAACCCCATCAATTAACCTTCCGGCACCGGGCAGGCGTCACACCGTATACGTCCACTTTCGTGTTTGCACAGTGCTGTGTTTTTAATAAACAGTCGCAGGGGCCTGGTATCTTCGACTGGCTTCAGCTCCACCCGCAGGGATTTCACTTACCACCAGCGTGCCTTCTCCCGAAGTTACGGCACCATTTTGCCTAGTTCCTTTACCCGAGTTCTCTCAAGCGCCTTGGTATTCTCTACCTGACCACCTGTGTCGGTTTGGGGTACGGTCTCGAATAGCCTGAAGCTTAGAAGATTTTCCTGGAAGCAGGGCATCAATGACTTCCCGCTCTAAGAGCAGTCGTCGTCGCGTCTCGAGATTGTGGACCCGGATTTGCCTAAGTCCACTCCCTACTCGCTTAAACCGGGACAACCGTCGCCCGGCTCACCTAGCCTTCTCCGTCTCTCCATCGCAGCTATCCAAGGTACGGGAATATTAACCCGTTTCCCATCGACTACACCTTTCGGTCTCGCCTTAGGGGCCGACTCACCCTGCGCCGATTAGCGTTGCGCAGGAACCCTTGGTCTTCCGGCGTGCGGGTTTTTCACCCGCATTGTCGTTACTCATGTCAGCATTCGCACTTCTGATACCTCCAGCATGCTTCTCAACACACCTTCGCAGGCTTACAGAACGCTCCCCTACCCCGCATACAAAGTATGCAGCCGCAGCTTCGGTGACCAGTTTGAGCCCCGTTACATCTTCCGCGCAGGCCGACTCGACTAGTGAGCTATTACGCTTTCTTTAAAGGATGGCTGCTTCTAAGCCAACCTCCTAGCTGTCTGAGCCTTCCCACATCGTTTCCCACTTAACTGGTACTTGGGGACCTTAGCTGGCGGTCTGGGTTGTTTCCCTCTTCACGACGGACGTTAGCACCCGCCGTGTGTCTCCCGGATAGTACTCACAGGTATTCGGAGTTTGCATCGGGTTGGTAAGTCGGGATGACCCCCTAGCCGAAACAGTGCTCTACCCCCTGTGGTATTCGTCCGAGGCGCTACCTAAATAGCTTTCGGGGAGAACCAGCTATCTCCGGGCTTGATTAGCCTTTCACTCCGATCCACAAGTCATCCCCTGGCTTTTCAACGACAGTGGGTTCGGTCCTCCAGTGCCTGTTACGGCACCTTCAACCTGCTCATGGATAGATCGCCCGGTTTCGGGTCTATGCCCAGCGACTAAATCGCCCTATTCAGACTCGGTTTCCCTACGGCTCCCCTAAACGGTTAACCTCGCCACTGAACATAAGTCGCTGACCCATTATACAAAAGGTACGCCGTCACGGAACAAGTCCGCTCCGACTGCTTGTACGCATACGGTTTCAGGATCTATTTCACTCCCCTCACAGGGGTTCTTTTCGCCTTTCCCTCACGGTACTGGTTCACTATCGGTCAGTCAGGAGTATTTAGCCTTGGAGGATGGTCCCCCCATGTTCAGACAGGATATCACGTGTCCCGTCCTACTCGATTTCACCAGACTCAGGTTTCGGATACGGGGCTATCACCCACTATGGCGGCACTTTCCAGAGCCTTCTCCTACCAGTTGTCTAGCTTAAGGGCTAATCCCCGTTCGCTCGCCGCTACTTAGGGAATCTCGGTTGATTTCTTTTCCTCGGGGTACTTAGATGTTTCAGTTCCCCCGGTTCGCCTCTTACACCTATGTATTCAGTGCAAGATACCGACCCGAAAGTCGGTGGGTTTCCCCATTCAGAAATGCCCGGATCACAGCTTGTTTGCCAGCTCCCCGAACCTTATCGCAGGCTTCCACGTCTTTCATCGCCTCTGACTGCCAAGGCATCCACCGTATGCGCTTAGTTGCTTGACTATATAACCCCAAGACAACTGATCACGAATCCACACCCATCACCAGGCAAGCCTGATTCAGAGGTTTCTTCGAGACAGCCACTTGAAGCAATAGAACAACCACTTCAACGACAACACCGGATAACGCTTGAAATCGTTATCACTCTGATCAATAAATTCCGGAGATAATGGAATTCATCAATCGTGTTCTATCTCGTCCAATTTGTTAAAGAGCAAATCTGACCCAGTGATCAGAAAGGAAGGCTTCATCGTTATGAAACATTCGTTTCTGTACACTGCTAACCGAAGCTAGCCAGTAATATGGTGGAGCTATGCGGGATCGAACCGCAGACCTCCTGCGTGCAAGGCAGGCGCTCTCCCAGCTGAGCTATAGCCCCAGATGCTTGTCCAGCTTCCGTTACTCGTCGTTGCAACGTTCGTTCGCATCAGTCATGACCCATCGAGGGTCACTCCTTCACTCACTCTCGCTGCGCCTAGATTAACGAAATCTGTCCGGCGCCTCTGCTTACGTCGCATATGGACCAGGATTTTACTGATCTAGGCGTCGAGGTGCGCCGCATAGCCTGCTATGCAAGTGCATCGACAACGACGAGCAGTGAAATACTGGTGGGTCTGGGTGGATTTGAACCACCGACCTCACCCTTATCAGGGGTGCGCTCTAACCAACTGAGCTACAGACCCAAAGGTACGGGTCTGTTGACCCTTTTGCTCTCTTCTCAAGTTAACCAAGTAATTCGTGTGGACTCTGACCGAAGCCTTCGGCTTCGTTTAAGGAGGTGATCCAGCCGCAGGTTCCCCTACGGCTACCTTGTTACGACTTCACCCCAGTCATGAACCACACCGTGGTGATCGTCCTCCCGAAGGTTAGACTAACCACTTCTGGTGCAATCCACTCCCA